>JAHDFV010000276.1 GCA_020627985.1 Saprospiraceae bacterium | reverse complement strand
GAAATCTAATAATATTTAGTCTAATCACTATAGAAGAATTTAGTCAATATTTTATTCCTTCAAGGACTTTTGATTTAATTGATTTGAAATTATTTAGGAATTTTTATTTGGGGAAAATTAGCGATTCATTTTTATCATAAATTAATTAAAAATGATAAAAAATAAAAAACCTTTTCATTTTAAACAATTCAAAATCTACCAAGATCAAACAGCAATGAAAGTAGGAACAGATGGTGTTTTGCTTGGAGCATGGGCTGATATTAAATCGGATAAAGATATTTTAGACATAGGAACTGGAACTGGTTTAATTGCAATAATGAGTGCTCAAAAAAATAAAAAGAGTCAAATTACTGGTATTGAAATAGAGGAATTAGCATATAAGCAAGCTGTAGAAAATTGCAATTTATGCTCCTGGTCCAATCGAATAAAAATACATCATCAATCCCTTCAAGAATTCACTTTAAATCCTGATCTAAAATTTGATCATATTATAACAAATCCTCCCTTCTTTACTTCAGATAATATATCAAAAAATAAAGCAAGAGATATCGCTAGAAATACAGATACTTTAAGCCAAGATGATATTATTCAATCATTAGAAATATTATTAACTTTCAATGGAAAATTATCTATTATTTTACCAGTAAATGAAGGTGAATTATTTCAAGAAAAAATAAAACAAAAAGCTTATCATTTAAATCGATTAACAAATGTAAAACCTAAAAAGGAAAAAAGAATTGAACGTTTAATTATGGAATTTTCTAAAGAAAAAAAAGAATTCATTACAACTGAATTAATAATACAAAAAGAAAAAAGAAATGATTGGACAAAAGAATATATTGAATTAACGAAAGATTTTTATTTAAAAATGTAATCCTTACTCAAAAGGATTACTTAAATCAGGATTGCTTAAGTAAGTGGTATCTGTAAGTGTATGTAAAAAAGTAATTAAATCCGATTTATTTTGTTCTGTTAATCCCAAAGGCTGAATCAAAGGATCTCTATTTTCCGCATAATGTCCACCAGAATTATAATGATCAATTACTTCTTCTAAGGTTTGAAATCTTCCATCATGCATATAAGGTGCCGTTAAAGCAATATTACGTAAAGAAGGGACTCTAAACTTACCATTGTCAAAAAGATAACCTGTTACTTCTCCCCTTCCTAAATCATTGAAACTGGTTAAATCAATTGCTTCATCTAATCCATTATTAATGTACTCATTGGTCGTTAATAACACTCCTCCATGACAATGACTGCATTCTGCATCTGGAGTATCAATTGATAAATCAAAGTACATGTCAAAACCATTAAATTCTGCATCTGAAGGAAAAATACTACCAGATTCTATTTGATCATATTTTGAATTCCCATTCGAAATAATGATTCGTTCAAATTGTGCTATGGCTTTTGCTGCTAATTCTTTAGTAATATCATCTATCGATTCAATACCAAAAGCTTTCCTAAAACGCGTAGGATAATCATCATGATTTTTTAAATCTTCAATTACATTTCCCCAAGTATTGTGTAATTCTATTTCATTAGTAACAGGTTCTAAGGCTTGCTCTTCTAATGTCATATGTTTCCCATCCCAAGCCAGACCATTATAAAAGAAAGCAATATTCTCTAAAGACATTGCCGATCGTCTTCCAGCGATTCCATCTATTCCCTCACTAGTACTATTGCCATCTGTAAAGTTATGTTCTAATTTATGACAACTAGAGCAAGACATCGTATTATCAGCGGATAAAATGGGATCATAAAATAGTCTTCTACCCAATTGTACCCCTTCTACAGTCATTGGATTATCAGAAGGAATTTCTAATGTTGGAAAATGAGCGGGTATCTCTAAAGTATATGGAATTGGATTATAATCAATATCCGTTAAATCATCATCGTTTTTACAACTTGAAACAACGATGATGATGAATAAAAAGAAAATAAATTGGGAGGGAATTCTGATCATATTTTTATCGTATAGAAGTAGCAGATTTCCAATTATTTGCAATCTTAGTAGCTAGATCAACTTGACCTTGATCTGTAGGGTTTGTGTGTGTAAAACCTTCTAGATCTAAATTGATACTTGAATTTGTTGAAGTGCCATTTAAAATATCAAAAACATCTAATTCAATAATGACCTCAGTATTTGTATTTGTTTTTACTGCGATATCTAAATCCGTAACTTCTTTTTCTCTCAACATTTCATCCATGCCAATGTGATGTAAAATATCACCTTCTAGTATGGTTGGATCTCCATCTTGATCAAATTTCCCTTCCAGTTTAGAAAAAATATAACTGTTCCAATTGCTCCAATATTCAGAAGCCTGACCAAGCGGATGGCTTGAAGAATAATCAACTGGTGTATTTTCATTTAAATCAGAAGGAACTCCAATACCTAATTTAATTCCTTCATAATTCCCAACAGGTATAGATGCTTTTGATACTTTAATTCCATTAATCGCATCTGTTTCATTTATGTTATTGTTGGTAAAATCTATAAAATCAATTTCATTAATTGATATTTCCATGTTTTCAGAAACAAGTGATAAATCTGAGATATAAAATTGAAGTTTAGAAAACGAAATCTCCTTTCCATCATATATATATCTGTTATTCATGACTAAAGGATCACCATTATATAGTGCTTTAAAAATAACATCTACAGTTGTTACATCCCCACCTGGACTTTCCGTAGAATCACAACTTATAATTAAACTTAATAAAGCAAGAGAGAAAAGTAAAATAGTTCGTTTTAGTATCGTAAACATAAAGTGCGTGTTTTAATTCAATTTAAGGCATCATCGATATCGATAATGATAAATTATTCTTTAATTTTTGACTAATAATGTTTTCATTATCAGCTTCAAAGTTTATGCCATCAAACAATAATTTATAATCAATTTGTAAATCAATTTCAAAATCATAACCTACCTCGTTATTTAATGTCCCAACATAATTTAATGAAGTAATGTCTTCACCATGAATCACAACTTCTTTAAACTCTTCTAAATCAACAGTATTGGGTATAACTTTCATGTACAGATAAAAATAACCTATATCTTCATTCCATATACTATCAGTTTCTGAAGTCATTGGATGACCACTAACTAAAACAGAATCTGGAATAATTCTACGATTTTCATCCGTTAATCCATTCAGTATAGCTATACCATCAAATGAACCTGGATGATTGAACTCATTTACAATATATGAAAAACGTTCAGGAGTTACGACTATAAAATTATCTTCAACTGTTAAAGTTTCTTGCCCTAAATCATCATTAACTCCAATTCGGATTAATTTATCCGTTTCGATTTCTTCACCACTTTGTATTGGATGAATTTCTGAAAATAGTAAACTAAACTCTTCAACAATAAAAGTGTCTAAATTAGAATTATAAGGATATTTCTTATCCAAAGAGAATCGTTCTAAATCATAAATGGGATCAAAATTTATAATCAAATCAGGATAATCACAACAACAATCTTTATCTGCATTTGCATCAAAGTTTTCAGCAGTTATATCTAAACATCCTTCAACACTCTCACCACAAGAGAAGCAAAAAAGGATACAGAAACAGATTGATAAGTTTATTATCAGATTATATCTAAAATGCATTTAACTTTGTTGATAAATAAATTTGATAGATTATCACAAAAATAAGTAAAATGCCAACTAAACTTTATATAATTTGTATAAGCATTTTCATTTTAGGCTCATGTCAAAATAAAGCTAAGACTGGACAAATACAAAACGATAAAAATGAACCAATCGTTGTACCAGTCATTGACAAATTGGAGACAAAAGATGTGAGTATTGTTGTAGGTGCAGCTCAATTGGAAACATATCTACCATATCTACAAGGAAAGAAAGTGGGTATAACTGTAAATCATACTTCATTTATTGATGATAAACACATCGTTGATGCTTTGGTAGAACAGCAAATTGATGTTCAACAAATATTTGCTCCAGAACATGGTTTTAGAGGACAAGCAGATGCAGGAGCAACCGTATCGAATGGAAAAGATGGAAAAACGGGTATACCTATTCTTTCATTATATGGTAAAAGAAAAAAACCACTCCCAGAAGATCTTAATGGTTTAGATATCGTCATTTTTGATATTCAAGATGTGGGCGCAAGATTTTATACTTATATTTCTACCATGCACTATGTCATGGAAGCTTGTGCAGAAAATAATATTCCAGTTTTAATCTTAGATCGACCTAATCCTAACGGACATTACATTGATGGACCTGTATTAGAAGAAAAATATAAATCATTTGTGGGTATGCATCCCATCCCAGTCGTTCATGGATTAACTGTAGGAGAATTAGCCAAAATGATTAATGGTGAAGGCTGGTTAAAAAATGGAATTCAATGTGATATTACCATTATTCCATGTTTAAATTATTCGCATCATTCTTTTTATAAATTGCCCATAAAACCTTCTCCCAATTTGCCAAATATGAAGTCTATTTACTTATATCCTTCTCTTTGCTTTTTTGAAGGAACGGATGTAAATGTAGGACGAGGTACCGATAAACAATTCCAAGTCTTTGGACATCCTGATTTTCCGAATAAAGATTTTTCATACAAACCCACTTCTAGATCAGGCGCTAAATATCCGAAACACGAAAATAAAACGTGCTACGGAAAAGATTTATCCGGCAAAAGCATAGAAGATTTACAAGGAATGAAACAAGTCAACCTTAATTATATCCTTGATTACTATAAAGAATTTAATAGTACACCTTCATTTTTCCTCAAGAACAATTTCTTTGAAAAATTAGCAGGTACTGCGAGTCTAAGAAAAGATATAAAAGCACTAAAAAATGAAAAAGATATTAGAGCTTCTTGGCAAGCCGGAATTGATGCTTATAAAAGCAAAAGAAAGAAATATTTACTTTACACTGATTTTGAGTAAGTTTCTTTCTATAAGTTTTCGAAGATCATAGCGTACAACGATTTATAATGATTATCTTTGCACCAAATTTTGAAAACTGAAGCGATGATTACTGTAAACGATATTTCATTACAATTTGGTAAAAGAACCCTATTTGATGAGGTGAATTTAAAATTCACATCTGGTAACTGTTATGGTGTGATTGGC
>JAHDFV010000275.1 GCA_020627985.1 Saprospiraceae bacterium | reverse complement strand
GACAATAAATAAATCCTATTAAGACCTTGTTGAGAATTTGGAAGAATTTGTTCAACATTATTAAGCAAAAAGAAAATTCTAATACAAAAAAAAGTCAAAGATATTTTCATGATGATCCTATCTTCAACTTCTCAATTAATCAATTCAACAAGGGAAACAATTATCTCTGTTGCTTCATAAATTCTTTGATATGGGATTGTCGCTCTTTAACTCGAGCTTTATAAACCTTGTTCTGGTCAGAACTCAATATATCTTTCACTCGTGCATCTCTACCCTTGACCAGTGCTTTGATAACTTTCTTATTGGTATTCTTCGAAAAATCAGTAGCTCTAAGTGCAACTAAGCCAACAAAAAAATCACTCATAATACCTCTAAAAGCAGGTTTATCTCTTTCAGATAAATTAAGATCTTGCATAAAGTTACTTACATTTTCAACCACTTGTTCTTGTTGATCTGCAGATAAAATATCTTGAGCTGTCGCAGAATGGATTATTCCGATAAATAATGCCGTAATGAGTATTAATTCTTTTAAAAATTTCATAATTATAGTTTTAAATAATGAAGGTTCTTTGACAAAAGTTTTGTAAAAGAGATGATGTGTAGAAACACTTCAAATGGCGAAGTTTGAATATCAAACTTTTACCTTTGCATTGTTTAGGCGATTGCAATTTTTCACAATAATTGCCAAAGAACCAATCTAATAACCTATTAACACAAAGGAACGAATTGATCAAAAATGATTTGTCTATTAAATTTGTGAAGCGGACAAAAAAAAGGATGAAACGGACAAAAAAATGATGGGAAGTCGTTTTAGCTTTTTGCTAACCAACCCAGAAATAGTGTTGCTTTTTCTTTACTAATGATTATTTTTTCATTAAAAGGAATAAGAAGATGAAGGACCAATCTTCGATTAAAATATTTAGCAGCATTTTTAATTGCATTTCTGCTAACAAGGAATTGTCTATTCGCTCTAAAAAAATCAGGGTGTTGCATTTTATCTAATTCTTCAAGCGTTTCTGTGGCTATGAAAATCTGATGGTCAAATGTACTGAGCTTAACGATTCCATTTTCAAGTGAGAAAATTGCAATGTTTTCAAAATTAACTGGGATGATCTTTTCTCCTTGATAAACTAAAATTGTAGGACTTACTTTAGGTTGATTAGACTGCTCCATATATTGAAGCAATTTCGTTAATTTATTGTCTTTTTGTTGAGTTAGACTTTCAAATTTCCCAATAGCTTTTTCAATGGTTTCTGTAGTGAATGGTTTTAATAAATAAGCGATTCCATTTACATTAAAAGCATTCAAAGCATATTCGTCATAAGCCGTACAAAAAATAATAGGAGCATCAGTTTTTACGGTTTTAAATATTTCAAAACTCAAGCCATCCGTAAGCTGAATATCAGAGAAAATTAAATCAAATATAGGTTTAGTTTTTAGAAAAGCAATTGCAGATTTGACAGAAGTCAATGTTTTTATAACAGTAAAATTGGGTCGTACTTCTTGGATAGAAAAAACCAAGTCATTAGCAGTTAATTTTTCGTCTTCTATGATTAGTATTCTCATGATTCTATCAATTTTACTTTGACAGAAAAGAATTGTCCATCATTATCTATTTTAATTTCTGTATTAGAAAGCATTTTACTTCTTTGATTCAAATTGGATAAGCCTATTTTAGTTGAAACTACACCTTTTTTCTCTTTGTGGTTGTTTTTCACTATTATATAATTATCATCTAATATTTTTATTAATATCTGCAATGGATCTTCTTCTGTAAAAGAATTGTGTTTAAATGCATTTTCGACTAAGGTAATTAAAGCATAAAAAGGTAATTTTTTATTGTAATAAATCTCATCTACTTCAACTGTATATGTGAAAGTATTTTCAAAGCGAACTTTCTGCAAATCTATATATTGTTGGCAATTTTCCAATTCTTTTTGTAATTTAATTGTTTTCTCTTGGTTATTTATAGAAGCTCTTAAAAACTCAGATAATAAGACTATATACTTTTCTGCATTTCGGGGTTTTGTTTTTATTAGTGATTTAGAAATGTTTAAAGCATTGAATAAAAAGTGTGGGTTTATCTGAGCTTTTAGTAATTTGTATTCACTTTCTAAATTAGAAAATTTAAGTGTTCCATTTTCTTTAATTAATTGAATTCTTTTTTCTTGAGAATAAGCCTGATCGATAATCAAATAAATTACGAGACTAATAGCTGAAACCAATGAAAACCTCAACAATAAAATACTATTTTGAGCTGAAGATTTAAAGAAATCATTTGATTCAGAAATAAATGGATTAGTCCCAAAAAGAATTAGGATAATAAGTAATAAAAAGAAAAGTAAGTATTGCCAATTCTGAAATCCTTTCTTTTTAAAAAAAGAAAAAATAACGCTTTGTAATCCCCAAGAAATCATAGTTCCTATAGTTAAGCTAAACCATAATTCAAAAAACGTTATTTGAGGATTCGTTTTAACTAAATATATTGGCGCGCTTAGCAAAATAGAAATTAAAGGAGACATGATTAGTCCTCTTAGTAATATTTTTCGGTATATTTTCTTATTCACTTTTACTCATTTGAATCTCCCGTTTAAAAAAAATTTACACTTTTAACTTTAAATTAAAAAATTGTGATAACTTTCGATGAAGATTCACAAACGACAATTTATCGAATTAAAGTAACATCACCACTAAACAATTCTTTTTCTCCATTAATAAATTCTATTTCAATAGCATAAACATATACGCCAGATGGTGATTTCTTTCCTTGAAAATCACCTGACCATCCTTCGGTAAAATCATTAACCATAAAATTGGAATTCGAAAAAACTAATGTCCCCCATCGATCAAATATTTTACAAGAACTTATTCTTTTTATAGCATTATTATTTCCTTGAATAAAAAATAAATCATTATATCCATCTTCATTGGGTGAAAAAACATTAGGAATAAAAACAACTTCTTTTTCACCAATCCGAACCACAGAATTCCCGATCGCTTTACAATTATTAATGGTATCTATTAATACAATATTAAAGGTCGATAAGGATAAAGGTGTAAAATTAAAAGTAAAACATGAATCACATTCTAAAGGAAAATTAGAAGACCATTCAAATGAATAACTATTCGAAACATTTGTAGTAAATGAAACATTAATGCTTTCTCCTAAATAAAGTAAAGTATCTACAGGAATAATATTTACATATAAAGAATCAGGTGAAGGAACAATAATATTATTTTCATAAATACAACCAATAGCATCTTCAATATATATTGTTTTCTCTCCCCTATTTTGATTTTTTATTACATAAGGAAAACTATCTAAAACTATAAATAAATCTTCTTGAAAAGACCAAGAATAAGGAGGAACTCCTCCCGTTATATTTTCTATAATAATGGCACCATCACTCGATTCATAACATAAAGTAGAAATACTATTTAATTGAATTTCTAAAGGAGTTGGTTCAATTAAATTTACATATATTTCTTCTTCACAGAATAAAGAATCCGTTACAATTAATTGATAATCTCCTGCGACTATAGAATCCAAATCTTCAGTTATTTCTCCATTTGACCAATTATAAATATAAGGAGCAGTTCCTCCATTTATAGTTACATCAATATAACCATCATTAAAGCCAGTGCAATTCACATTAAAACCATCGTAATTACTTATTACTGTATCTATTAATAATTCATCAGGTTCTAAAATAGTAAATGAAGTTTGAAAAATACATTGTTCTGCATCTTCAATATTTACAGCATAATTTCCTGCAGTTAAATTAATAATTGAATCTCCTAATATTCCAGTGGACCAATTTAAAATATAAGGAGGTTTTCCTCCTTTTATCCACAATTCAATCTTACCATCATTTCCTCCATTACAGGAAACATGTTTTAAAGAAACAGAATCCATTTGTAAAATTTCATTTTCAGCAACAATGATTTCAATTGGTACTTGTGGGCAAGATAAAGAAGCATCTGAAATTAAAACTTGATAAGAACCAGCAGATAAATTTTGAGCATTCAATCCAGATTGAACAGGTGAAGTTGGCCAAACAATCGTTGGATTAATTAATGAATTTTCTAAATTTAAATTTACGTTACCATCACTTCCACCAAAGCAACTGACGGTATCTTGAGTATATGAATAATTAATATTTTCTTGAAAAACGCTAATCGAAAAAGTATAGGTATTTATCCCTCTCAAATTACAAGCATCATCCATAACGGTTACCGTAAAAAAATTAATTCCTAAATCATTAACTGTAGGAGTCCAACAAAATTCTGCATTAGAAGAAACTGTTCCATTTCCTTGAGTATTAAATGTAGCATTACTAATACTTTCATTCCAAGATAATTCTAGTAAATGACCATCCGCATCAAAAGAAGAAATAAAAAAACAAGTTTCTATTCCAAAACAAGTTTCTAAATAAAAACCACCAGTAGTACCATTCATATTTGCAGTACCATTTATTCCAGAAATTACAGGTAATATGTTTTCATCAACGGTATTTCCTCCACAATCCGAAACCGTAAATTGTAAATCTCTAACCACCTCCCCTATTTTAATACCATTTCTAAATTCTTCTACTTTTACGCAAAGAACGCCCACTTGCAAAGCCATCGGTAAAAATGTTATTGCCCCTGTTAATGGATCAATGGTAATATTATCTGCAGCTAATGGATTTATTCCAGAAAAAGGAGCGATATATTCAACAGATTCGGTTGAGGTAGCTGAACAATCAACTAAACTAAAAACCAATTCATCTCCATCGTCGTCCGTTACACCATGATTGTAATTCACTTCTTGTCCAACACAAATAAAAGGAGTTGGATTATTATTAAAATTGGGTGAAGAGTTACAATCTGCATTTAATGTATTAATTAAAGCAGCAATATAAATATCCTCTTGTCCAGAGAGTGAAATTGTGGAAATAGCATTGTTTCTACAACAATCTTGAAAACTAACGATGATTTCACTACAATTATCAGGTAAGCTGACAATTTTCTCATATAAAAACTCTTGTACACCATATACTCCGCTAGAAGGATCATCACAAGCATCGGGTACTTCATCACAAAGCGGAGTGATGATAGAAGGGTAATTTTCATTTAAAGC
>JAHDFV010000014.1:19748-29941 GCA_020627985.1 Saprospiraceae bacterium | reverse complement strand
TCTGAATATTTAGGATCGGTTCTTAAATGAGGTGATGGCAAGTTATTATCCGTAACATAATATAAACCTACAATAGAATGACTATTTATTTTATCCAAAAGTTGTAATCTTTTTTGAATGATTTCATCCTTCATGTCGGGTTTGATAGTAAAGAAATATGGATCAAAATCGTTTCCGATTGGATAAACTAGAATAGTATATTCTTTGATTTTTTTCTTTCCATTTTTAGAAGAAATACTAATTTCTTTTTTAGGTGAAATAAAAGGAATAAAAGCTCTAAAACTTTCGATACTCATATCTGTTTTGAAATGTGGTAATATTCCTTCAATTTCTTCATTATCATTAACTAAAGTAATAGGACCCCAATTTAATTTAGGGAAAACATAAGATTCTTTAATGGGGCTAGTAAAAGTATTCTTGATTTCAGGTTTTTCAATGTCATTGGAATTTAAAATTTCTATGACAGGTTCTTCAATCAATTCATCAATTTTGTCATTTATTTTTTCAAATGGGGCGACAGTGTCAGATAAATTGAAAGAAAATAAAATGAATAATGAAAAAAGAGCAGGAATAATCATTAAATAAGATAAACCATTTCTTTTTTTAGAATTTTTAATAGATAACATAATTAATCGTTTTTTAATTAGTGAAGCAAAAGTATTAGAAAGTGCCGGGTTGATGCTTTTGCCAACTTCATCTACCAATAGTTTAGCGTATTGGTAAGTATTATCTGCTTGGGCTGCAACGATTTTATCAGCAATAAATTCGTGCGTTTCTCGTAGACTACGATTGTATAAATGTATAATAGGATTGAACCAATTTATGATCGTCAATATTTCCATTAATATAACATCAACAGAATGCCATTGACGAACGTGTACTAATTCATGTTGTAAAATTAAATCTGTATGATCATGTTCATGTCTTGGGTTAAAAAATATCCAGTTAAAAAATGAAGAAGTATCCTGTATTTGAGTATGAAGGGTTTTAACTTCTCCTTTCTCAGTTGGAGTTGTTCTTTGAATGGTTTTAAATATGGTGTAAAGTTTTAAAATAAATCGACTACTAAAAAAGAAAAAACCGAGACTATATATTAATAATATTATTTCTTTTAAACTTAAAGAAAAAGCAGGAGTTATCGTTTCAATACTCGTATTAAAATCGACAACTAAAGATTGCGAAGAATGAATAATAGGTAGAAATAATTCTACTTCTTCTTTTCCAAATGAAAATTGTAATAACGGAATGATAAAAGAAATAATAGCTCCTGTAATTAAATAGAATCTATTAATTTGGAAAAAGGTATTTTGATGAAATAGTAATTTATAAAGTATAAAAAAGATACTTAAGCAAATACTACTTTCAAGCAAATATTGAGTATATGGTGGAAGCAAAATCATAAGAATTAAATTTAATTTTGGGACTTATTTCTTCTCTTTAATTTTATCTAAAATTTCATTAAGTTCTTCTAAATTCACATTTTCCTCTTTTACAAAATATGACATCAATTGTTCTACAGAACCACCGAAATAATTATTCATCATTGTCTTTAACGAAGACTTTCTGTATTCCTCTTTTTTGAGGATAGGATAATAGCGATGTGTTTTGCCAAAACTTTCATGTCCAATATAGTTCAGTCCTTCTAGTTTTCTAACTAATGATGAAATGGTATTATAAGGTGGTTTGGGGTCTCCCATCTCTTCAATAATATCTTTGACAAATCCTTTTTCTAATTTCCAAAGAATCCGCATGACTTCTTCTTCTCTATGTGTTAATTTATTTTTCATAAACTATTATTTTTGATATTTCAAACATACAAACTATAATTTAGTTAATCAACTAAAAATTAGTTAATCAACGATATTTTAGTTGTTTTTAACATTTTAATGTCTATTTTCTTCTTAAAACAAGATAAATTTTACACTTATTATTAAAACTCTTTTCTTTGTATGATATTATAAGCAGATACCGTTTAAAGGTTTAGAACACTAGAATCGGTAATGAATTACAATAAGAAATTATAAAAAATGAGGATAACTTTAGTAGTGTATTTAATAGTATTTATTAGTTCAGTTCAAGCACAGATTAATGAAAATTTAAAAGTAACGTCATATCAATTAGAAAATGGTTTGACTGTTTTTTTAAATGTAGATCGAAAAGTAAAAAAAGTTTTTGGTGCAGTTGCTGTTAATGCAGGAAGTAAAAATGATCCTGCTGATGCTACAGGTATTGCTCATTATTTAGAACATTTATTATTCAAAGGAACTACAGAATTAGGTACTTGGGATTACGAGGCAGAAAAACCAAAATTAGATTCTATTAATAATTGGTATGAGCGTTTAAGCGAAACAACGGATGAAAGCCTTAGATCTTCCATTCAACAAAAAATAAATGAATTGTCAATAGCCGCTTCTAAATATAGTTTGCCCAATGAGTTTGATAATTTACTAAAAAGTATAGGTTCTACTGGAGTGAATGCTTTTACCAGTCCTGATATGACCTTTTACCATAATTCTTTTCCTCCAAATCAAATTGAAAAATGGTTAGAAATTTATTCACATCGTTTCCAAAAACCTGTTTTTAGATCTTTCCAATCAGAATTAGAAGTGGTCTATGAAGAGAAGAATAGAGCGATGGATGGTTTTGAATATCAAATATTTGAAACCTTCATGAATAAATTATTTGCACCTCATCCTTATGGAACACAAACCACGCTGGGAAAAACAGAACATTTAAAAAATCCATCATTGCATAAAATGTATGAATTTTTTAAAACCTATTATGTTGCTAATAACATGGCTCTAATTTTAACAGGAGATTTTAATAGTGAAGATATTAAACCTTGGATTGAAAAGACCTTTGGTCAATTAAAATCAGGTGAAGTAAAAGATTTTCCAGATTATCCAATCAAACAATTTGAGGGGAAAGAAAAAGTAAATGTAAGGTTTACACCTGTTAAAGCAGCAGTGATTGGTTATAAAACCCAAGGAGCTGCTCATGAAGATCAACCCGTTTTAGATGTAATGTCTACACTATTATCGAATTCAAGCGAAACTGGCTTTTTGGATAAATTAGTACAGGACAATAAAATTATGGTTGCTGAAATGATCGCTGAATCTTTAAATGATGATGGTGCACATTTAGTGGTTCTCGTTCCTAAAATTCTTAGACAATCGTTTGGTAAAGCAGAGAAATTAGTATTAAATCAATTTGAGAAATTGAAAAATGGTGATTTTGATGAAAAGATGCTGAATGCCGTAAAAAATGAAATTTATATTAATTTTCAAACAGATTTAGAAGATCTTAGGGATAGAGGAACTGCTATTGGATATGCTTTTAATCAAAAAATGAAATGGGAAGATTATTTAGATTATCCAAATAAAGTCAATAGCGTTTCTAAAGAAGATATCATTTTAGCTGCTCGCAAATATTATGGTGAAGATGTCCTCGCTTTATATTCTAAAATGGGTTTCCCTAAAAAAGAAAAATTAGAAAAACCAGCTTACCGACCTGTAAAACCAGATGCTTCAAAATCTTCTGATTATGCAAAAGATTTTATTGCCAAGAAAGGAATAGAAAAAATTCCAGAATTTATAGATTTTGAAAAGGATGTAACCTTCATAGATCTTCGGTCAAACAACAGATTATATGTAACTCCTAATCCTATCAATGATGTTTTTACCATGACCATTAAATATCAATATGGAAATGATAACAATAGAGATTTAAAATTAGCAACTGATATTATGAATTATGCTGGGACAAAAGATCGATCGATGTCTCAACTCAAATCGCAATTTGCTGAATGGGGATTGAAATACAATATATATAGTTCTAGAAATTATATGAATGTCATACTAGAAGGGAAAGAAGAAAATTTAGAAAAAGGTTTACAACTGCTCAATGAACTAGTACATCGTCCAGTTATAGATGATAAGGCAATGAAACTGATTCATAAAACTGAAAGGACCAATAGACGAATTGAAAAAAGAACGCCTACTGTTTATGGAACGGCTCTTCGATATTATGCAATTTATGGACAACGATCTCCATCATTAAGAAGACATACTTTAGCTGAAATAAAGGCAGCAGATAAATTTAAGTTAATTGATAAATTTTTAGATGGAATGAGTTACGCTGCTACCATTCATTATGTTGGGAACACTGATCCAGAAGCTTTTAAATCTTTATTTCTTGAAAATTATAACTTAGATCAATCTGGAAAAAGAGAACCACTCATTTTTTTAAAACCAGCTCGATATAAAAAAGGACATGTTTATGTCATTCATGATAAAAAAGCGGTACAAAGCCAAGTTTACTTTTATATGGCTGGAGAAGATTTTAAGAAAAAAGATTATGCAAAATATCAAGCATTTAATTCTTATTTCGGTGATGGATTTTCTGGCTTAGTTTTGCAAGAAATTAGAGAATATCGTTCTTTGGCTTATTCTGCATGGGGACGTTATTTTCATCAATTAAGAATGGGTGAACGTTCTTTTTTAAATTCACATGTAGGTTGTCAAGCCGATAAAACGAACGAGGCAATCGATGTAATGATGAGATTACTGAAGAACTTGCCTGAGAAACCAGAAAGAATGCCTTTAATCAAAAGTAGTCTTCAGCAAAAGATTTTTACAGAATATCCTTCATTCAGAAGAGTATCTTCTAGAATTGAAGGTCTAAAAAAAGTAGGCTATAGAAAAGATCCGAATGAATTGGCATATCCTGATTTTGAATCATTAGAATTTGGTGATATCATGGAATTGTATGAAACCCATTTAAAAGAAAAACCTGTTGTAATTACTATTTATGGTAATAAAAATAAGATGAATTTAGATGAATTAGCCAGATTTGGAGAAGTAGAGATTTTGAGTAAAAAAGATGTCATCGTTTTCTAAAATCATAGTAATTCTATCTTTGAAATGTGACCATAATGAGCTATTGAGATGCATTTAACGAATTAATAACAAACCTTTCACACATTTAAACAACCGTTTGGCTTAGTTTTTAACTGTATATTATAAGGAGAAAGAAAACCACTTTTCCTTGTATTGGAGCAACTATATTGTTGTTCGAAATATAAAATATACTACCATGAAAGAATATCAAAATAATTTCAAGTTTCGATTAGCCATTATAGTAATAAGTCTCTTTGGTCTTTTTGCATTTACCATTGCAAGTGAGAATCAAATTTCTGAAGAAGGAGTTTGTCCACATAAAATAGAGCAATACGAGACAATAGATGAAAATGGTAAAATCTTCGCCAATGAAATGTTATGTCAATCCATTTGTAAACATAAATGTATATCACATAACTAAAATTTTAATTTCTAAAACAACAAAGCCTTCTTCGTTAATGAAGAAGGCTTTGTTGTTTTAGAACAAAATGAAAACTATTTTTCAGCAGAAGAAAAACGCTTACGGTTTGGAATGTTATTTGTTGCATTATTTATGAAATAATTTTACAACTAGATTTAGTTCGTAAATGAATACCAAACAACTGCGAATCTACTTATTTTCTTTTTTTTTGATTTTCTTTTCTTTCTTTGTCTCAGAATCAACTGGACAATGGGATCCTAATGCAGGATATATAGCTCCTTTAACCAAGGGTAAAACTGTGATTCCCTCTTCAGGAACAAATATGTTCCAAGTCAATGATGAAAATTCAAGTACGCATTGGACATCTGATTCGCCTTTACCTACAAATTATATTGCAAGAGCTGATCAAAACACTTTTTTAGGTCAAGCCTCAACACTTTGTACTTATTCTGCTATTGGAAATATAACAATGGTTACAGATGGAAGTGTCGTAAATTCAACCAATGTAACTACAGATTTAAGTGGAAGTGCCTGGGTCAAATTTACATTACCCACAGCTAAAGATCTTTTATTGTCTTCTATGAAATTTCAAGGCAATGCTGATATAGAAATATATGCCACTACCGCTGCAGGGACAAATTTAGTAGGTACATATACCGTAGCTGAAAATTATTCTACCAAAAAAATAACTTTACCAACGGATACTTATACTGAATTAGAATTTCGATCTACTTCGAATTTTGGAATATTTGAAATTGCAGCTTTAGAAGAACATCCTAGGGAATTTTGTACCATTGATTTAGGAACGTTACAAGAAGTAGGACATATCCATACCAAGCATTGGGCAGGAAGTGGGGCTGCTAGTGGAGGGGCAATTTATTTAAGTACAGATAATTCCAATTGGACTAAAGTAGCGGATATTAATCCTGAAACCATAGGAACAATTGTCAATGAAGTGAATCCACCCATAGATGCTCGATACATTAAAGTGGAACATTCTGTTATTCCCAATGATTGGAACAAAGTGTTTATTTTTGAAATCGCAGCCTATGACCGATTTAATAATTTTGGACCAATTCCTACAGCAAACCCAAGTACACAAACCTTAGAAGAAACAATGGGTATCAATGGTATCTGGGGTTGGGGACATAGTAGTTATTCTAATTTATTAAATCCAGGTGAAGGACCAGATCTTTACAATACTTTTTCAACTCATGCTCGAAATTATCACAGTATGAGTTGGGATGTTTTGGACCCAGATAACGCTCCTGATTATGTTACGATGTCGAATGGTGGAGGAACAGAAGCACAGTGGTGGTTGAATTGGGATCAAGAATATGGTGCTTGGATTGGTTCGGGTTTAGAAGTACAAGCCAGTATTTTTATTAAAGATTTTCAAGGGCAATGGGATACTCCATATGCATCTGCTTATACATACGGATATAATTATGCTGAACATTTTGGTCCGACGAATGGTACAGGTCATATCACTGCAATTGAGGTAGGCAATGAACCTTGGTTTTTTGACACCTTATCCTATAATGCCATTTTAAGAGGAATGGCAGAAGGTGCTAAAGCAGCAGATCCTGCAATGGAAGTGTATCCTTGTGCATTGCAAGCGCATGATCCTTCAGCAGAGTTACCCACTTCTTTTTTCCACAATTATCTTGGTTTTAGGGTAAAAGAAGATATGGCTCCTTATCTAGATGGAATCAATGTTCATAATTATAGCTACGAAATACTAGATGATGGAAATGCGACTAGAGTAGCGGTTCATCCAGAACACTATGAAAGTGGAATGAAAGAAATTTTTAATGAGATCCGCTTTAGAGATCAAAATTTACCTGGAAAGAAAATTTATGTGAGTGAATGGGGTTGGGATTTTCCTGGACCGAACTCTTCATGTACACACTCTGAATGTGTATCGCCTCAAGCTGCAGCAGTATATAGTGTCAGAGGTGCTTTATTTTATTTTAGATTGGGAGTAGATCGAATGACTTGGTTTTTTTATGGCGATGATGAAGATGGGGGAGGAGCGTCTTCCTTATATACTCGATCAGGAGCGACGGAATCTGCAGATTTCAATTTTACGAAGAAAACATCCTTTTATGCAGCAGAAGCACTACGATTGCATTTAGGAGATCGGTATTTTTTAAGTGTGGTAAAAGAAGATGATGAAGCAGTCATATATGCTTTTGGAGATGCTACAGGAAATATTACACATTATGCAGGATGGAGACCAATAGATGGAGATGATGTTTCAACTGCTAATGTTTCTTTTACAACACCAAATTTAGAACCCAAATCAGCTATTCATATTGAAGGTTTGGATTCTATAGGTACGAATGTGTCTTTACCATCTTATAATCCAATGGGAAGTTTAATCACTTTTTCTGCTTCAACTATTCCTACAATAATGGAAGTTTCTCCAGTCTTACCTGTTGAATTAATAGAATTTAAAGGAAATTGTAATAATGGAAAAACAGCTCTACAATGGACAACGGCAACAGAAGAAAATAATTCTCACTTCGAAGTATATCGAAAAGATACAGAAAACAATAGCCCCTGGGAAAAAATTGGTAGAGTAGAAGGAAATGGAAATTCAAGTGCTGTAATACATTATAGTTTTATAGATCAAGCACCATTTTATAAAAATGCGTACCAACTAAAGCAAATAGATTTTAATGGTGCTTATGAATATTCTGAAATCATCGCTGTAGACCAATGTGTACAAAATACTTTAGGTGTTTATCCTAATCCGACAAAGACAAATGTGAATATTAAATATAGTTCTATTATTGATGGAGAAGCTCACTTAAAACTTTTTGATGCAAAAGGTGTTTTAATATTAGAAAAGAAAGAAATTGTTTCTTTTGGAAATAATACAATATATTTAAGTATGGAAAACATGATAAAAGGATCATACGTTCTAGAAGTACATTCCAAAGGAAACTTAACAAAGAAAATAATTGTTCTACAATAGTATACAATTATTAATTGTCATAGGGTGTTTTAATAAATCGGGTTGGTGTGAAAATGCTAACCCGATTTTTTTAAAATTTCATTAATTCTTGATACACTGCATTAACGGGCAATCCCATAATATTAGAATAAGTCCCTTCAATTCTTGATATTTTACATAAACCAATCCATTCTTGAATAGCATATGCTCCTGCCTTATCGAAAGGTTCATATTTTTCAATGTAATATTCAATCTCTTCGTCGGACAATTCGTTCATATATACTTTTGAAATACTTGAAAAACTAGTAATCTTTTCTTTAGTCATTAAACATACGCCCGTGATGACTTTATGAACATTTCCAGATAATTTTCTTAGGATATTGAATGCATCTTGAGCATCTTCAGGCTTTCCATAGATAGTATTTCCTAGAAGGACTATACTATCAGCAGCCAAAATTATTTCATCTCCTTTGATTAAATCTATAGAAGCATTTGCTTTTTTTCGAGCTAAATATGCAGCAACATCTTCAACGGGAAGTTCTGCTGGGTAAGTTTCTTTTACATCTGTAGTTTTCACTCTGAACTTAAAACCAGCCTCTTTTAATAATTGCTTACGTCTTGGAGATTGGGAAGCAAGTAATATTTTTTTATCAAACATAGTGCAAATCAAAGCATTTCTATGGACTTGATCAAATGTGAAAGGTTTAAAATGGATAAATTTTAAAATAAATAGCTTTTATTTTAGTTTAAAATTTATTCGAAAACTTAATCTCTTTGTAATGAAAAATTTTCTTTATTTATCTCTTAGCATTGTTGTACTCATTTTATTTACTTCATTTGTAGGCAAAAAACCCGTCTATCTTGAAAAAAGTAAATTGAAGAATAGAACAACTTTTGGCAAATTCGTGTATATCCCTTCTGGGAAATTATTCAAATCGAAGCAAGATCAAGTTTCGGTAAAAGGATTTTATATGATGGAAGCTGAAGTAAATCATTCTGATTATCGTAAATTTTTAAATGAAATAAAAACAAGTGGTGATGAAGAAAAAATGAAAACAGTTGCTATTCAAGATGAGAAATGGATGGAAGAAAATGCTTATAAAAATGAACCATTTATAAATACGTATTCTAGTCATCCAGCTTATGCAGAATATCCAGTTGTAAATATAAGTAAAGCTGCTGCTGAATTATATTGTGAATGGCTAACTCAAAAATGGAAAGATAAAAATGAGGAATTCGATTTAAAATTCAGATTGCCTACTAAATCTGAATGGATGTACGCTGCTAGAGGAGGACATGATTTAACTCCTTATCCATGGGGAGGATATTATTTAAGAAATGCAAAAGGTTGTTTTTTAGCCAATTTTAAACCAGTCTCAGAATCAAACATTAAATTTAATAGAGAAACAAAAGAATACGAAGTTGTTACCGACTCAAAATTAATTAGAGGAAATATATTTGATGGTAGTAGTATTACTGCTCCTGTTGTTACATATTTTCCAAATGATTATGGATTATATAATATGAGTGGTAATGTATCTGAATTTTTATATGATGGAAGTACAAAAGGAGGATCTTGGGGAAGTTCAGGTTATTATTTACAAATTGATGCAGAAGATGAATTCGCAAATTTAAATGGAGAAGCTTCACGCTTTGTAGGTTTTAGACCAATGGCTGAAATACAAACAAAATCCAAATAAAGAAATTTTTATTAAAAAAGAAACTCCTAGATTTATATTTAGGAGTTTTCTTTTTTTACCCTTTATCTTTTTCAAGTCCAAGAAATTATTTTAACTCCGACCTTATTCATTTTAGAGGAGATAAAGAAATAAATGCGTTAAACATTCAAAACTAAAAAAGAAAAATGAATTTAATTTTTAAGTCCCCTTCAGGGGATTTAGGGGTCAAATTG
>JAHDFV010000014.1:3208-19648 GCA_020627985.1 Saprospiraceae bacterium | reverse complement strand
AAGAAAAATGAATTTAATTTTTAAGTCCCCTTCAGGGGATTTAGGGGTCAAATTGTTTCGTTCTTTTGGTTCAAGACAAAAGGACAATAAATCAGATCTTTGATCCTATAACTTTCAGAAATGAAATAAAAAAGCTTCCCTTTTTAAATCTTTTCCAAAACATAAGTTTTCTGCGTAAATAAAATTAAAACCTTTTTCTTCTTTTCTTCAATAATATGCAACCCCATTTCTTGAAATGTTTTTTTCCATTCCAAATCGTTTTTATTTTGATACGTCATATTAGAATGTCCCCAATTAACAAGCGTATCCATTGCATAAGTTAGATACTGCTGAATAATATTCGAATAAACATCTTCAATAATAATAATTCGCTTACAAACTCGAGCCGTTTCTTTTAAAACAGATTCAGGAGAATCCGTATGATGCAAAACCGTTAATAATAATCCCGTATGAAATGATTGATTAGGGAAAGGCATTTTATCGCCATCATAGACAATGGTAGGAATAGAAGGATGAATAGATAAATCATCTACATCTAAAGCAGTAATTTCAATTCCTTTTTTTTGCAAATATAAAGCAACACTTCCATTACCAGCACCAATATCGATACAATTACCTTTTATAAAAGGGACAACAGTAGATAATTTACGTTCAACCCATAAATTACCAAAAGCAACATAAGCATTTTTAATGATAGGAATATTTTTAATAAGAGATAAAAGCATGGATTAATTGAGATGTTTTATAAAATCAATAATCCATTTTCACGAAGTGTTTTCCATTGTTCACTTTTCTGAAAAATATTAAAATCTCCAATTTTATTTTCATACGAATTTTTAAAAGTAGAAAATAAAAGAGGTTCATGATTGCCTATTAATAATTCTGGTTTATCTTCTATAAACCAGTTCCCAAAATCCCAATCACACGTTATTTTTAAATCTTTCTGTTGTAAATGAAAAATTAATTCACATTTATTATCATCTAAAGCTGTGAAAAATGGTTTTGGACCCATCCATATAATGATAGAATTTTTCCTAGGATTTTTAGGGAGATTATTTTTTAAAACCCGCTGAATAAATCGCTTAGGAATAGTAGTATGTGGGACTTTAAAACCAAACCATTCTTGATGCGAAAATTCAAATCCAATACCATGCATATAATTAAATAATGATTTTTTTAATCCCTCACTAAATAATTCATGTTGTGCACCTGTAGGATCTGTATGATATAAATCATTATCAGCAAAACCATCAAATTCTGGTCCAATTCGTTCCACCTGATACGCCTGAGGTTCTAGACCAACAGGACTATGTGCCGTCATTGCAAATTGATGCCAAAAACCAGACTGAACAACACCAGCTTGAATCATTTGACGAACCATTTCTAAAGAATCAATCGTTTCTTGAGCCGTTTGCGTTGGGAAGCCGTACATTAAATAGGCATGTACCATAATATCTGAACGAGTAAAATTATCAGCAACTTTTGCTACTTGTTCTACCGTTACCCCTTTTTTAATTAATTGTAATAAACGATCAGAAGCCACTTCTAATCCACCTGAAATTCCAATACAACCTGAAGCTTTTAAAAGTTGACATAAATCATAAGTAAAACTTTTTTCAAACCGAATATTCGTCCACCAAACTACCGTTAGTTTTCTTCGAATAATTTCCAAGGCTAAATCTCGCATTAATGCAGGTGGAGCAGCCTCATCTACAAAATGAAAACCATGTTGACCTGTTTGCTCAATGATAGATTCAATTCGATCACATAAAATAGAAGCATTAATCGGTTCATATCGTTGAATATAATCTAAAGTAACATCACAAAAAGTACATTTGCCCCAATAACAACCATGTGCTAAAGTTAATTTATTCCATCGGCCATCACTCCAAAGACGATGCATTGGGTTTAATATTTCAAGGACAGATAAATATTCATCTAATAATAAATCAGAATAATCAGGTGTACCTGTATCTCTTTGTGCAATATCTAAATGTTGTTCTCCTTTTATAAATTGAACGACCCCGTTTTTTCGAAAAAAAGTTCTTTTTAATTCATCATGATTTAATGAACCATTTAAGTATAACATTAATTGTTCTAAAGGTCTTTCTCCATCATCCAAAGAAATAAAATCAATATAATTAAATACTCGTTCATCATATAAAGAACGCAATTCTGTATTGACATAGCCTCCACCCATGGCAACAGATATATGAGGATGATGCTTCTTTATATATTGACCACATTTTAAAGCACCATATAAATTACCTGGAAAAGGTACTGAAATACATAAAACATCAGGATTAAAATCTTCAATTTTATCTTCTAATAATTGACAAAGAACATCATCAATTATAGTCTCATTTTCTTGTAAAGATTGATTCAATTCATCAAAGTGAGTGGCCGTTCTTCCTAAACGTTCCGCATATCGACTAAATCCAAATCGAGGATCAATCGTTGATTGTATTAAATCGGATATATCTTCTAAATATAATGTGGCTAAATGTCGAGCTTTATCTTGTATACCTAAAGTACCAAAAGCCCATTCTAGATTTTCAATGGATTGGAATCGATCTCCTTCAGGTAAAAAATTCCGAGTACAAATAAGATGCGCTAGGGTTGGATTTTTATGTTGTAAAAAAAGAAGAACAGGTTCTATTGTTTTTAAATATTCTTCTTGCAATGATAATATACGTAAACAATTATCATTTAAAGAAAATTCTCCTTCATCTATTTGAGAAAAAATAACAGATAATCCTTCTTTAGTAAATAATTCTAATATAACTTCAATACCTAAATCTGCTTGAAATGAAGTCCAATTTTTAGTATTAAAAAACCCTTTTAAATATGCCGTTGCTGGATACGGTGTATTCAACTGTGTAAAAGGTGGCGTAATAAAAAGGGTTTTTAATTTCATATTGTGAATTAATCTTTTTTTGAAAAATCTAATGCCGTATAAGCGTGTTTTTTACCAGATACTTTTATTCTTTTAAGTAAATAAAATACATATAAACGAATTTATTTTCTTTTTCGCACTTGATTCATTTTAACAACAGCATCTTCAATTCCTTGGGGTGTTAAAGGATACATGTCAATAATTTTACTAATCCATTGCGTACTTAAGGTATAAGCCCACATCTCAGGTCTAACTGGATTTAACCAAGCTGTTTTTTTAAATTTTTTCTTGATTTTTTTCCAATCAGATTGACTTGCCTCATCTAGTTCATAAGGAGCCATAGCTGCGTCACCTAAAATAAATACAGAATAATTTTGATCCAGTAACAATAATTTTTTTAAGTGAATAAAATTTCGTCGAGCAGGATCTTCAAAAACACCACCATAAATTGTATTATGGAAATAATGCACTTTTAGATCATGTGCAAACCTTGTTTTCATTTTAGAAAATAATTTCTGTACAGATTGTACATATGGATACATAGAATATCCACCATTGTCTACTAATAATAAGACTTGTAATTTTTGATTGATCTTTTCCTTTTCATATGGAAGAAAAATTCCACCTTCTTTTAATCCTTGTTGAATTGTTTTCTCTATATCTAAAATGATTTCAGCAGATTCTTCTTCGACACCTTTTAATGCAGCAAGCGCTGCATCCATATTATCATCTTTTAAAATACGCTTTCGTTCAACAGGAAAAAAATTAGGATCTCCTATTACTGCCCTTGCCATTTTTCCACCTCCAGAGCCGCCAACTCGTATTCCCCCTTTTGCTGCCCCACCATGACCATAAGGAGAATTACCATATGCTCCAATCCAATGACTCCCTCCTTCATGTCTACTTTTTTGTTGTTGAGCAACTTGCTCCATCCTTCGTCTCAATTCTTCTAAACTAATGTTGGAATAATCCACCATTTGTTTCACACGTTTGTGTTCATCTAAATGAGTTTGTGGTCGATCATCTGCCATGTTAGGGTCATCATCTTTTAATACATCTTCTCCTTGCAAAACTCGTTCAATATCATAACTGGTCAAATGAACTTCATCTAGAAATTTATTAATAAAATCTTTGTAATCATTTTGTTCATCTAATCGCTCCTCGTCATTTAATTGATCTAACCAAGCTTTAAATGATTCAGATCGAAGAATAGCATTATCTAAGCTTTCACCTTTTGCAATATTAATGTCTAAAAAATAATCATAAAAAGCAGTAGAATATGGTCCAATTTCTCGGGGGCTTTTGACAACAATTCCTTTAAGTACAACATAAATATCTCCAAGAGTATGAATTAAACCTTTTTCCATAGATTTTCTTAATAGCAATAATGTTCTCACATCAGCATTAAGTTCATACTTTTTAAAATGTTGAGGTAGACTTTCAAACATAAACCGAAGAAATTAAAACTTATTTTTTATTCTATTATAGACTCGTTGTATATCACTTTGTGTTTTTATTAATGCACCAACGCCATCAATTTTTGCTACTTTTTTAAGGGCTTCTTCAGGTTCAAAATGAGTCACGTATTTAAGCCAATTCAATAATTCTCTAGTAGAAGGAGCTCTCTCTAATCCCATATCTCTCAATTGATAAAAAATCTGAATGCTCTTTTCTAATAATGCAGGTTCCATTGTCGGGAAATGTCGTAAAACAATTTCACGCATTAATTCTGGATTAGGAAATGAGATATAATGATAAATACATCGACCTTTAAATGCAGTGGGTAATTCTTGTTCTCGATTACTGGTAATAACAATCGCTGGCATTTCTTCAGGACTAATTTCTATCACTTTTCCAGACTCTGGCATTACAAATTTCCGATGACTCAAAGCGTACAATAAATCATTAGGAAACTCTCTGGGTGCTTTGTCTATTTCATCAATTAATAAAACAGAATGAGGAGAAGAAAATGCTTTCGCAGCCGGACCCATTAACACGTAGTCATCAAGTTTTTCAGTAGTCCTTCCTCCTGTACTTAATTTTTTCTCTAATCCTTTTTCTTCTCGTTGAGCATTTAAAACTTCAATTTGTGAATCCCTTAAATATTTGACATGATCAAATTTAGCAACAAATTGTTCAATATTACTTTTTGAACCTACAGGATAAACATGAATATCCAAATTTTTATCTTTTGGATATTGTATTTGTAATTCAGTTTTTCCAGTACCTGGTTCTCCTTCGATTAAAAGAGGCATCCCTAAAACTCTTGACATATGGAAGGCATGTGCCAATTCTATATCACATAAATAAGAGGGGGATCCTGTCCACATTTTTGTATAAGCCATTTCTTTTTTTTCTAGAGTTCTAAGGTATGAAAAAAGTACTTGATGCAACTTTAATTTTTAAACTAAGAATAAAATTTTAGGCCATAATAGATACATATAAAATATTATATATTGATTAACTATGTCACTAATATGATGAAAACTTATTTTTTTGTAACTATAGTGTGTGAAAATATAAATATGTAATCTACATAATTACAATTATTTACATTTTAATTTATTTTTTACTAAAAATCACTTAATATTTTTTTATTCATTAACAAAAACAATATAAATAATAGATTTACAGAGTTTTATACATGTGAAAATACTCTTTTTTAAATGTTTATTAGGCCTTCAATTACTAATTTTTAAAATGTAAGTAATACTGGCGTAGTATTTGTCTTGATAAGATGTGACTTGGGTGAATTATGCCTATTTCGCAAATTTTTAAATTTATAACATTCAAATAAATAGAAATTTACATATTTATTTATTTGATAATTAAGCATGTTAATCTGTAAGACATCATGGAAATTACTACTACTACTACTTACAACAATGTATTTTTATTAAAAAAAATACCTGCTAGGTGTTTTTCTACTTTTTTCAATTCAATGATATTGACTTTGCTGTTGTTCTCTGTGACAGAAGTTCAGGCCAATTCTAAATTGAATACTGAAAATTTATTTCTTTCAAATGGAGTTTCAGATGAAAATTATCATTTTAATGATTTTCATAGAATTTTCGCAGATTCAACGGGTGAAGTTGATGCGTTTACGGCTACTTCAATAACCGGAACAATAGAAAATTATTCTCCATTTACGGATTATGAAATACGGTTTTATAAAACGGTTGGAGGATTTAGTACTTATTTAGGAAGTGAAACGGTAACTACTGATGGTTTAGGTAGAGTTACCTTTACTCGAACAGTTACAGCAATGGAGGAAACAGCTACTCCCTTTTTTGTTGTTTATAGAAAAGATGAGATAGGTGATGGTAGTGGATCTTCAAAATGTGAGATTCAAATTGGTGGAGATGGAGTAACAGATGGAATGAGAATATGCCCCGATCAAACAATTCAAATATGTGTTTTCCCAGCAGCAGGAACGACAACAGATTTAGATGAGGCCAGTGTGAGTTGGTCATCAGGCGCTTCAGGTTCTTATTGTACACTTGTGACTGGTCCTGGTACATATTCAGTTTCTGCAACATTTGGATCAGGAATTTGTAGAGGTACTATTGCGAATACAAGCATTACAATTGGATTAAATGAAGAATGTTCTTGTGATCTAGAAGTAAATGGTAGCATTACAGACGATATTCTATGTCAAGGTGAAGTAGCAACTATATCAGCTTTAGTTTCTGGTGGAACTGCACCGTTTTCTTATCAATGGACTGATGGTTTAGGAGTAGCTTCATATCCAAATTCATCATCTCTTTCTATAAACAGCAACAGTAATGCTCCTTTTACTATTTTGGTTACAGATGCAGATGGATGTACAGCTTCAACCTCAGTTTCATGGGAATATTTATTACCGCCATCAGCTAGTTATTCTCCAAAAAGTTTCATCTGTGAAGGAGAATCTGTTACAATAACGGTCTCTGGTGATGGATATGATTCTATTTTATGGAGTACAGGAGAAACAACATTCTCTATTACAGTTTCACCTACTCAAAGTACACTATTTCAGTACACAGTTTATAGTAGTGCGGGAGATTGTTCTATTACAAGGAATGCTCCAGTCACTGTAGGTGAAAATCCTACACCTACTATTGAAGGTGATTTAGAAATTTGTGAAGGGGAAACTGCCACTTTAACAGCAACTGGTGGAGATTTATATTTGTGGTCAACTGGAGAAACATCTTCATCAATTACAACACCAGTTTTGACAACAAATACTACTTACTCAGTTGAGGTTACTAACATGTTCATTAGTAAAGATACTAATTATTGCTATACAACAATATCTCAAGAAATAATAGTAAATCCCAAACCTACAGCAAGTATAGATGGCAAAGGAGTAATTTGTGATGGTGAACCAACAACATTAACCGCATCAGGAGGAAATTCATATTCGTGGTCAAATGGAGATAATACACCTTCCACAATAATAAGTGCAGCAGGAACATATTCAGTTGTAGTTACAGATTCAAATGGATGTACAGATTCAGAATCTATAACAGTTACAGAATCTAATCTTGATATTTCTTTATCTGCATTAGATCAATTTTGTTCAGGTTCTGGAATAACAGCTGTTGCTGTAATAAATACTCCAAGTACAGGTCCATATACTTATGCTTGGGGACATGGTCCGACAACACAATCTGTTCCAATTACAAATGGAGGAACTTATACAGTTTCAGTTACGGATGCTAATGGTTGCGAAGCTGTGGATACGAAAACGATTTGGGAAGAATCAATAACTACTACGGTACAAAATACAGGACCAATATGTCAAGGGGATGAAGTTACTATTTCAACTACGAATACTTTAGTAAGAATACCTAGTAATCCTTCTGGTCCTGCTAATACATTTACATATGCTTGGTCAGGTAGTGATGGATATACAGGCTCTGATGAATCATTTACGGTTTCACCAACTACAAATACTGCTTATACAGTTACTGTATCAAATGGTGTTTGTTCTAATATTATGACAACTAATGTAATTGTCAATTCAGCACCAATAGCAAATATAAATGCGAATGAAACTGAAATTTGTGAAGGAGAATCCGTTACATTAACCGCTTCAGGTGGTTCAACATATGCGTGGAGTACAGGTGCAAGTTCATCTTCTATTACCGTAACACCAAATACTGTAGGATTTAATCTTTATACAGTAACAGTTACAGATAATAATGGTTGTACAGATTCAGAATTCATTGCAATAGCTGTTGGAGAAAATCCTACTACTCCAGAGATTTCTGGAAATTTAGAAATATGTTCAGGTCAATCAACAGTGTTAACAGCTACAGGAGGAGATTCATATTTATGGTCTACAGGAGCAACTACACCCTCAATAACAACTCCAGCTTTAACTTCAAATACAACGTATACCGTTGAAGTGACTAAAGCAACAATATTTGAATTTGGACCTTTAAATTGTACTGAAACTGTCTCTGCTCAAGTTTTAGTAAGCTCAAATCTTACCGTTGATGTAAATGGAAATAATAATATCTGCAACAATGAAAATACAAATTTAATTGCGAATGTAACGGGTGGAGTAGCGCCATTTACTTATGCTTGGTCCACCGCAGAAACGACTGCTGGTATCACTGTTAATGCAGGAGGTACATATACAGTAACAGTTACTGATAGTTATGGTTGTCAAGCAATTGACTTCCTAACAGTAGTCAATGAAAATCCTAACATTGTCCTTAAAACTGCAAATCCTGATCTTTGTCCAGGAGAAAGTACATTATTAACACCTTCAGTTGGGGGTATTAATGGTTATACGTTTCTTTGGTCTACTGGTTCAACATCCAGTGTACTTAATGTTTCTACAGCAGGTACATATGCTGTAACAGTAACAGGAGCTGGAGGATGTACGGGTTCTGCAAGTATCGATATAACATTGTATCCAAAAGTTATAGCTAGCATTTCAGGCAATACAGAAATTTGTACTGGAGGCACAACAACATTAACTGCAGCAGGAGGATCAAGTTATGCTTGGTCAACTGGTTCCAATACTGCATCAACTACTGTAAATTCAACGGGTTCATACTTTGTTACAGTTACAGATACGAATGGTTGTACAGATACAGCTTCAGCATCTGTATCTTTAGGTAGTATTAGTGTAAGTGCTACTACACCAGATCCTATATTATGTCCAGATGAAACAACAACTTTAACAGCTTCAGTTACTGGAGGAATAGGACCATACACTTATAAATGGACAGATGGAATAGGTGTTGTTTATCAAAATGGTGCTTCTAGCACTTATGCAATAGCATCTGGAGGTGTTTCTCCATTTACGATTGAAGTTACAGATACATCAACAGGTTGTATAGGAAGTGGATCCGTATCTTGGACTTATTTATCTGAGCCACAGGTAGATTTTGCTCCTACAAATAAAATTTGTTTAGGAGAATCGACTAGTTTAACATTAACAGCAGGCACATTAAGTGATTATGATAGTTATATATGGAGTACAGGAAGTTCTAGTTCATCAATTACAGTTACTCCAACTACTTCAGGTTTAAATACATATAGTGTCACTTTAACAAATACAGCAGCAAATTGTACCCATGAAAAAGATTTCATTGTTGCAGTAGGTGCAAATCCAACAAATCCTCAAATAACAGGAGATATAGAAGTCTGTACTGGAGGTAATACAACATTAACTGCGTCTGGTGGTGATTCTTATGTATGGTCTACTGGTGCAACATCTGCTTCAATTACAACACCTATCTTAACATCAAATACTACTTATTCAGTAACAATTACTAAAACAACAGATTTTGGTAAATTTGAAATAGATTGTGATGAAGTACTTTCGCAGACAGTTACTATAAATGATAATCCAACAGCTAGTATTTCTGGTGATCTTAAAGTTTGTGGTACGAATACAACAGTATTAACAGCATCAGGAGGTTCAAGTTATTCATGGAGTAATGGTTCTACATCTGCTAGTAGTGGTACAGTTTCGGCGGGTACTTATACCGTTACTGTAACGAGTAATGGTTGTGAGAGTACTGCTTCTGCAACTGTTGAATCTGGTACAGGTATTATAGCATCTGTTACTCCTAGAGCGGAGTATTTATGTGAAGGAGAATCTACAACATTTACAGCTTCTCCTTCTGGTTCAAATTACACTTATCTTTGGTCAGATGGAGGAGGAACAAACCAAACAGCTACATACGGATTAAATGCTACAAATAATGGAGGCACTTATACTGTATTAATTACAGATGATTTTGGTTGTACTGCTAGTGCTTCAGGTATAATAGTAGGCCCAGGTGATTATCAAGTAAATGTCACTGTAAACAATGTAAATGTAGATCCTAATGTACCAAGACCATGTAATACATGCTACCAAATACGATTAGGTAGTTATACAAAATCTTTATACGAAAGAATAGATATGTCTAATGATACTGACAATGCAGTATTATTTAAAACAACAAATCCAACTTTCCTTTGGAGTACAGGTGAAACTACTTCTAATATTAACGTCTGTCCTACAGAAACTACAACATATACTGTAGAAATTGATTTAGGAGATTGTGTAATTACAGAATCTGTTACCATTGTTGTGGATAGTCCAATTGTTTCAATTAGCGGAAATGATTCTTTCTGTACAAATAGCAATACTACATTATCAGCTTTGACATCAGGAGGAGGAACAGCACCATTTACTTATGCATGGTCTAATGGAGATACTGCTCCTCAGATAGATGTATCTACGGCTGGTAATTACTCAGTAACAGTAACAGATGCTACTGGTTGTATAGGGACTGCAACTTTAGTTGTATCAGAAATTACTACAAATTTTGATTTTACATTTACAACTGATAATATAGTTTGTGCAGGTGAAACAGTTACAATGACTGCTTCTGGTGGAAATACGTATTCTTGGAATACTGGAGCGACATCAAATGAAATCACAGTAGTGCCAACAGCACCAAGTTCAACTTATACCGTTTTAATTACGGATGCGAATGGATGTACTGAACAGTATAATAGAACGTATTATGTAGCTCCTAATCCAATAGCTTCGTCAATTACCGTTTCTGAAGATCCTGTTTGTTCTGGTGATCCTGTGACATTATCGATTACAGCTTTCGATGATGTTACTTATTTGTGGTCAACAGGTGAAACTTCTTCAAGTATTACGATTGACCCAGCTGTTGATGGTACTTATAGTGTAGAAATTACTAAAACTACTTTAATTTCTATAGGAGGTAAAACAGCGATTCATAGTTGTTCTAAAACTTTAACAACTACTGTAAATATTAATCCTGCTTTATCATTATCATTATCAGGAGACGATGTAGTTTGTGAAAATAATAAAACAATTGTAGAAGCTTTAGTAAGTGGGGGATCTCCTTCATATACTTATGCTTGGTCTGATGGATCAACAGATGCATCTTCTAATGTAGGTGCAGGTACTATTAGTGTGACAGTAACAGATAGTGAAGGATGTACTGTTTCTGGTTCAAAAACAATTACAACTGATGATTTCATTGCAGATCTAAGTTCTTGTCCAATGCCTACATATACAATTGATCCTTGTGATTATAATCCTACAATATTCAACACTATTACTAAAGAGATTGAATCATCAATATTGAGTTGTACGAATCCTGAATTTGTTAATATTAATATGGATGCGTTAGCATCTTTACAAGAGCAATTAGTTATTGGAATAGAAGTTTGTGGTTCGAGTCAAACAGAAACATTAAATTTTGCAGTCACAGATGATTGTGGAAATTCGACATCTGTTTCTACAACTATTACATTGACTAACGATACAACTGCACCAACTGATTGTGCTACACCTATTGCTGATTTAGTAGATCCTACTATTGCACAAGTCGCGCAATGGTTAAAAGATAATGCTACAATGTTAAGTATTTGTTCAACAGATTGTAATCAAATTTCGGTTGTAAATGATTTTACAGATTTACCAGAAGATTGTATTACCTCTGCTGCTACGATTCCTGTTACCTTTACAATAACAGATGCTTGTGGAAATGCAGCAACATCTGTTATAGGTAACATCATTTTAAATCCAGATGCTAATATTAGTGTGGGGATCATGGGTAATACTACAGTTTGTAATGGAGGTACAACTACATTAGATGCTGATGTAATTGGAGGAATTGCTCCATATACTTATAGTTGGTCATCTAGTCAATCTACTGAGATACTTACAAACGTTGAAATTGGAACATATTCAGTAACAGTAACTGATGGAAATGGATGTACTGCTTCTGCTTCCGCTGAAGTAGTTGGTTCAACTGTAATTGCTACAGCATCAAATGATGGTCCTGGATGTTTCTTTGATCAAGTAAATTTATCTGCAACAGGAGGTACATCTTATGCATGGTCAGGTCCAGGAAGTTTCAGCTCAACAGTTCAAAATCCAGTTATTTTAGCTCTACAGGCAGCTAATGCAGGAATTTATTCGGTAACGGTAACAGATGAGAATGGTTGTACAGGAACAGCACAAACTGAAGTGACAATGCATCCACAACTTGGATTTGGATTAGATGCAGGTTTACCTTGTTTTGGAGGTGGTACTACAGAAATATTAATCAATTCAATGACTGGAGGAACTGCTCCATTTACTTATGAATGGTCAACTGGTGCAACAAGACAAACCATAACAGTGCCAGCAGGAGATTACTTTCTTACGATTACAGATGCAAATGGATGTACTTCGCAAAATGGAACTACATTAGTAGAAGCTTGCAATAATTGTGTAGATGCAACGGCATCAAATGCAGGTCCAGCATGTAATAATGGTCAATTAAGTTTGAGTTCATCAGCAGCTAATGCTGATACTTATGCTTGGTCAGGTCCAAATGGTTTTAGCTCCGCAGCTCAAAACCCAACTATAAGTCCAGTAACAGCTGTAAACGAAGGAGTTTACACAGTTACAATTACAGATATTTATGGATGTACTGGAACAGCGACAACTACTGCATCATTAACAGGATCTTCAATTATTGCAACGGCATCTAACGATGGTCCTGGATGTTTCTTTACTACAGTTAATTTATCAGCTACTGGAGGATCAACGTATGCTTGGTCAGGTCCAAATAGTTTCAGTTCAACAGATCAAAATCCAACAATATTAGCATTGCAAAGTGTTAATCAAGGAGTTTATACAGTTACAGCAACAGATGATAATGGTTGTACAGGAACTGCGCAAACAGAAGTAACAATGCATCCACAACTTGGATTTGGTTTAGATGCAGGTTTACCTTGTTTTGGAGGTGGTACTACAGAAATATTAATCAATTCAATGACTGGAGGAACTGCTCCATTTACTTATGAATGGTCAACTGGTGCAACAAGACAAACCATAACAGTGCCAGCAGGAGATTACTTTCTTACGATTACAGATGCAAATGGATGTACTTCGCAAAATGGAACTACTTTAGTAGAAGCATGTAATAATTGTGTTGATGCAACAGCTACTAATGATGGCCCTGTTTGCGAAAACGGTGTTTTAACTCTTGGTTCTTCAGCTACAAATGGAGGTGTAAGTTATATTTGGTCAGGACCAGCAGGATTAACTGCAAATACTCAAAATCCAGTGATTACTCCGTTTTTAGCTTCTTATGCAGGAGCATATACGGTAACCATAACAGATAGTGATGGATGTACTGGTACAGCAACTACAGTTGTTTCTTTAACAGGTTCTAGTGTTATAGCGACTGCATCAAGTTCAAATCCAATTTGTGAAAATGATGCTGCGACATTATCTGCTACAGGTGGAGTTTCTTATAGTTGGTCAGGTCCAAATAGTTATTCTGGTTCTGGACAAAATATTAGTATTGATCCAGCTACAATTGCAAGTGAAGGTACTTATACGGTTACCGTAACAAATGCAGCAGGTTGTACAGGTACAGCTCAAACAGATCTTACAATAATAGATGAAATTGAAATTAATTTACCTGCTCAAAATATAACAGTTTCTTGTGAAAATGAAGATTTCCAAACGTGGTTAAATAATATAGGTAATGCAGAAATTTCTTCTCTTTGTCCTGGGATTGTAAGTACAGCATTAGTTTCAAATTCAATAGAAAATTGTTTGGGAGTTGATTTTAGTTATACAGTAGAATTTACGCTTACAGATCAATTAGGTCATACAGCTACAACAACAGCTACTTATACGTCAACAGATAATAATGCACCAGCATTTGAAACGCAACCAAGTAATATTACTTTAGATTGTAATGATCCAAATAGTTTAACTGCATTTGATGCATGGTTAAATTCAAACGGTGGAGCTACAATTACAGATTGTGCAAATTATACAGTTGAAGCAACTGTGAGCACAAATATTGTAGATAGTTACATGGATATCTGTGAGAATTGTGGTGGGAATAACAATGGAAATGCAACTGTAACTTTCACGGCAACAGACGATTGTGGTAATGAAAGTTTTGAAACAGCTCAAGTAACAATTACAAATGCAACAGGTACTGCTGTTACAATAGTAGGCACATATGGACCTTATTGTGATAATGATTTGACAGAAGTGACATTAGTTGGATTCCCAGCGGGTGGAATTTGGGTGATAGATACAGATATCGCAATTCCAGGTAATGTGATCACTCCAGCTAATTTTGGTATAGGAGTACACCCAATTTCTTATACATATACATCTGATAATGGATGTTCAGCAACAGCAACTTCTAGTTTTGAAGTTGAGGCTTGTCCTTATTCTCCTTGTCCTTTAACTTATTCTATTAATGAAATAGTTTGTATTGATAATAATACAGTAGAACAAGAAGATGATCGATATGAAATATCTATAACAGTTAGTGGTGGTTCAGGTGGTTATTGGAGAGGAAATGATCCAGATGATACTGCTGGAAGTTATGATCAACCAAAAATATTCTATTTTGATATAGATGAATTACCAACATCATTTATTGTCGCCGATAATGAAAATGATGATTGCTTCGTAATTGTAGAAATTCCAGAACAAGATCATTGTTCTCCTGAGTGTGATGTGGATGTTGAAGAAGCAATTGCATTAGCTTGTGATAATTTAGGTGATTTAGATCCTTCAAATGATGAATTTTATGTTTCATTTACAGTAAATTCTGATACAGATTGGCACATCAAAAAGAAGTTCAATGATACAGATCCAGGATCATTTATTGCACAATATAACAGTACACAGACGAATATACAGATCGGACCATTCTTAGTATCTGATGGAGACTTTACCTTATGGTTTAGAATGGGAACGATAGATGAGCCTTATTATGATTGTGTATTTGATTATTATATTCAAGTACCAGATTGTGTTACGCCATGTGTTGCGAATGCAGGTCCTGATTTAGCACTTTGTGATGCACCTTTTGTTAATATTACAGCAACAGGAGGAGATACTTACGAATGGAATACAGGTTCTACTAATTCAACAATTACAGTTATGACTGCTGGTACTTACACGGTTACTGTAACAGGAGTGGACGATAATGGGGAACCATGTACTGATACAGATGAAGTTATTGTAACAAATGATGGCATAACAGCTTCTGTAAGTAACGTTGCTTGTAATGATAATGGAACTTCGGATCCTTCTGATGATTTCTATACTTTTGATGTACTAGTTTCAGGTCCTAATGGTGGACAATGGTTTGCTAATGATCAATATTTGCTTTCTGGTCCTAATAATGTTACAGAAACTTTCATGTACGATATAGATTCAGATGCGGTATTTACAATTACGGATTCTGATAATCCTTATTGTACGATAGATATAAATGTTCCTTCTCCTGGAGAATGTTCTGAAGAATGTGAAGTTGTATTAGGTATAGATATAACAGGTTGTTATCCTGATGAAGGCCCTTATGCAGTTGTAGCAACAGTAACAAATACAAATGGTGAACCTTGGATTATTTTAGATAGTGCGGGAGCAACATTAGCGAGTGGAACTGGTGATATGAATAATGTTTCTTTAGGTACTTTACCGAATTCACAAGGATATTTTGATTTCACAATAGAATTAACATCGACTAGTGATTGTTCTATTACTAGTTCACATGGAATTACATATTGTAGTGCTGGATGTGAAACATTTACTTCGACTACATCATCTACAAAAGAAACATGTAAAGATTCTAATGGAACAGCAACAGTAACCGTTTCAGGAGGAACGACTCCATATACATATGCATGGAGTAATGGTGGTACAACTGCCACAATAACGGGTATACAACCAGGAACTTACTCTGTTACGGTAACAGATGCTTTAGGATGTTTCGAGGTGAAAACGGTAACTGTTATTGGTGAAAATGGTCCATTAGCAAGTGCAACTTCTACGGATACTTCATGTGGATTAAATAATGGAACAGCAACAGTTTCAAGTACTAATGGAACAGCTCCAATTACATATTCTTGGTCGAATGGAGGTTCAGGAACAACAATTACAGGTTTAAGTTCAGGGACATATACAGTTACAGCAACAGATGCAAATAACTGTACAAGTGAAGCAACAGTAAGTGTTACATCTTCAAATGGTCCTA
>JAHDFV010000014.1:0-3108 GCA_020627985.1 Saprospiraceae bacterium | reverse complement strand
GCAAATAACTGTACAAGTGAAGCAACAGTAAGTGTTACATCTTCAAATGGTCCTACAGCAAGTGCAAGTTCAACACCTGCTACTTGTAATGTAAATAATGGAACAGCAAGTGCAAGTTCAACTGGTGGTACAGCTCCAGTAACATTTGCATGGTCTAATGGTGGATCTGGATCTACAATAACAGGTTTAGGTTCAGGAACATATACAGTTACAGCTACAGATGCAAATAACTGTACAAGTGAAGCAACAGTAAGTGTTACATCTTCAAATGGTCCTACAGCAAGTGCAAGTTCAACACCTGCTACTTGTAATGTAAATAATGGAACAGCAACTGCAAGTTCAACTGGTGGTTCAGCCCCAGTAACATATGCATGGTCAAATGGTGGAAGTGGAGCTACAATTACTAGCTTAGGTTCAGGAACATATACTGTTACAGCAACAGATGCAAATAATTGTATTGATGTAACTTCTGTACAAGTAATGGTTGATGGTTCTAATCTTACTTTAGTTGACCCTGCTACGAATGAGGTTGAAGAATGTTTAACTACGGGTAATGACCAATTGTATCAAGATTGGTTAGATGCTAATGGTAACGCAACAACAACAGGTGGTGTTGGTACAATTACGTGGTCATATGTTGAAACAACTCCAATCGCTGGATGTAATGAACAAACGACTTGTGAAATGACAAGTATGGTTTTATGGGATATGGAAAATTGTGATCCTGGTCAATTAGATGAAGAAGGTTTCGAACCTGCTTCTACAGGTGGTAGTTGTTCTAATATGACCGTTTCACCTTTACAGAGAATAGAAAGTAGTCAATCTTGTTCTGATGCTTCAGATCAAGTAGTTGATGGTACAACTTTCATGTGTTTTGATGAACAAGATTTAAATGCATGGAGCAATAACGATGATAGAGCAATGACTTGGTCTATTACATATGGTGCTGGTGATGAAGGTACTTTATCTTTCCTACAATTACACCAAAAAGGAGGGAACGAATGTATACCAAGTGATGAGGATTGTGTGGATTGTGATAATTTATTAAATAGTCATCCACAACAATTTGGATTGAGAGTAGTTCAAGATGGTACAGAAGTATTATTGAGTTTAGGACATTCTTCATCAATGGAATGGCAATTAAGTTCAGTTGCATTAGACTTACCATTTGAAGGTCCAACAACATTTGAATTTGAATTAATGGCTTATGATCCAGTTGATTTAATTTTAAGTGATTTAGGATACTCATGTAGTATCTGGGATATAGATAATCTTGAAATCTTTGGATGTTGTGGAGCAACAGATGATCCAACATGTACTGTAACGGGTGGAAATTCAGTAGTATTTACTGCTACAGATGAATGTGGAAGCCAAGTTTCTACTACAGGTACATTTGAAATTCAAGATAATACAGCTCCAACAGTTACTTGTGATCCAGTAAATAAAGTACATGATTGTAATACTGATGGAGATGTTCAGGCTTCAATGAACGCTTGGAATCAAGCAAATATTGATGCGCTTGAAGCTTGTTCAACTGATGAGTGTTGTAATGTATTTGTAACTAGTGATTATTATTATTTCAATATCCCTTGTGGTTCAGGAAATGCATATACTGTAACGTATACGATTTCTGATGATTGCGGTAATGAAACGACTAAAACAGCTCAATTCGAAGTAATCGACAATGTTGCTCCTATTTTAGTTGGAGTACCTGCAGATGTAGATTCACTTTGTGGAAATGTTCCAATGGCGCCATTTGTTACAGCTATAGATTGTGATCCTACTATTATAGTAACAATGACAGAGGTTGGAGATCCTATGGCTACTTGTTCTAATGGAACTATCGTAAGAACATGGACAGCAACAGATGCTTGTGGTAATTCTACTTCAGATAGTCAAACAATTACTATGAATTGTGAGATTCCTACTGCAGTACCACATGAAACTTTAACAGTTTGTCCTTATACTGATATTTGGATTTGTATTGATCAAAATTATCCATGTATGGGTACGAATGCATACTATACAGATAATATTGTATTCCCAGTTGATAGTCTTAAGAAGATATCTGGTCCAGGAGGGCCAAATGAAGGAGGTGCTTTTATTTCGGATCCAAATTCTGGTTCATTTGATATGATTCCACCAAGCTGTGGTACATATGTTTATGAATATTCAATTTGTCATACAAATAATGAATCTCAAGGAGTAATTGAACCAATTTGTTGTTCAACGGGTCAGTTTACAATAATTGTTGAGGACGATGTTCCTCCAACATTCAGTACACCTGCTGAGTCAATTACAGTTTCTTGTGAAAATGAAGATTATGCTACATGGTTAGCGAATAATGGAAATGCAGTTGAGCAAGATAATTGTCCAAATGGAGTTTGGACTCAAGTAGTAAATTCTGATCTTGATGAATGTGGTAATACATTTACTAGAGAAGTAACATTTACATTTGATGATCATTGTAATGATCCAATTTCAACTACTGCAACGTATAAAGTAATTGATGAAACTGCACCAGTATTTACGACAGCACCAGCTAACATTACTTTAGATTGTAATAATGCGTCAAGCCAATCAGCATTTGATGCTTGGTTAGCGAATGCAGGAGGTGCAACAATTTATGATTGTAATACATATACGATATCTGCTTCAGTAGATGGTTCAGCAATTACAAGTTATATAGATGCATGTCAAGGATGTAGTTTAGACGATGATAACAATGGTTCAATTACAGTTTCATTTATGGCTACTGATATTTGTACAAATGAAAGTGCTTTAGTAAATGCAACAGTTACCATAACAAATTCAAGTACTTCTAATGTAAATGTTACAGTGACGACTACAGATGCAAGTTGTGGTGTGAATAATGGTACAGCAACAGCTGCGGTAAATGGAGGAACTGCACCATATACTTATGTATGGAGTACAGGTTCTACTGCAAATTCAATTACTGGATTATCAGCTGGAACATATAATGTTATTGTTACAGATGCTGAGGGATGTACAGATACAGAGAGTTTTGTAATTAATAATAATACTTCGTCTACAGCAGTAATTTCTAGCTTAGTAGATGAAACATGTAATTTATCAAATGGATCAGCA
>JAHDFV010000274.1 GCA_020627985.1 Saprospiraceae bacterium | reverse complement strand
AATTTTCTGACAAGCTTGTGTACCAAAAATATTTGCATAATCTACCCAAATTATATTAGGGATTTTATCTGAAGTAATAATGCCATCTGTAATCATTTCATCAATAGAAGTACTCAATTGACTATTCGCTATATTGGCATAATGTAAAATTCCATCTGCACCAGTATCTGGAAATGCACAAGCTATAGATGCATTTGCATCCAGAGTCATTGTCCAAGATATTTCAAATATAGAATTCGAACTCGGATCATAATTTACCAATTTAGTTGTTTGATCTGAACGCATAACATCAAAATCATAAGAATTTGCATAACTACCCTCGAGCGGTAAATAAGAATTTGGAAAAATACCATTCCTCTTTAAATCATTTTCATTCGGAGCATCTTCATAAATCATTAATAATTTCCCTTTAGCATTTTTAGTATCTAAAATATCAGCTAAAGAACGATCCATAAATCGTTCTACTGATGATCCATCATCTTTATACAATCTATCCCCCATAATATCTTCAACCAATTGAGTCAAGCCAGCATCATCCGAACCCGTATTGCAAAAATGAGTTACAATAAACACTACTAACTCAGAATGCTGATCTAAATAATCTTTCGTTTGTTGCAAAATATTACGCATTGCATCACCATTACATCCTAATCCACCACATTCTGTAACATGTGCCGTTAAATATTCACCACCTGTTAATATTGGACGGACATCAAAACTCCGAATTCCATTCTCCAACATAAGGGTCATATTTTCATTTTGAGTTTGTGTATTACATGCATTCGCTCCTACAGTACAGCTCGATAAAATATACATGCCAGCATCATGAGCACCAGGCATCGTAATATTTTTTAAGGTAACATCCTTAGATCCATTAAGGATTAAATCTGTCATCCAATCTGCATAAGGATCTAGATTCCTTTCAGATGCCTCATCTTTACAGGACGAAAAAATAATTAATACGGTTAAACTCAAAAACAGAAAATTACGCATAGCTATAAATTTAAGTAATAAGATTTTTCTCCTACAAATATAAAGAAATAATTATACTCGACTCTAATCTTATAATTAAGCACTTTAAACATATAGTACGTATATTGTAAAAAATAATATGTACAAATGGATTTAAAATTAGCCGTTTTAATTGACGGAGACAATATACCTTCAAATTATATGAAGGAAATGGGAGAAGAAATTGCTAAATATGGCAATGCGACCATTAAAAGAATTTATGGTGATTGGACCAAACCCAATTTAAATAAATGGAAAAAGATATTATTAGAAAACGCTGTAACTCCCATTCAACAATACAGTTATACTTCTGGTAAAAATGCAACAGACTCTGCCATGATTATCGACGCTATGGATATTTTATATTCACAAAAAGTTAATGGTTTTTGTTTGGTATCTAGTGATAGTGATTTCACTAGATTAGCTACAAGGCTACGAGAAGCAGGTATGAAAGTTTATGGTATCGGAGAAAAGAAAACACCCAATCCTTTTATTGCTGCTTGTGATAAGTTTATTTATTTAGAAATATTGAAAAATCAAAATGAAGTAATTGATACAACGGATACAATTAGTCAACCAAAATTAAAAAGCACTTTTGATAAAATCACACCCAAAGTTATTAAATTAATTAGTGCTACCATTTCTGATTTAGCCGATGATGATGGTTGGGCATTTCTAGGGGATGTAGGTAATTTATTACAAAAGAAACAGCCCAATTTCGATTCAAGAAATTATGGTTTTCAAAAATTAACACCCTTAATTAAATCAACAGAAAAATTTGAAATTGAACAAAGAGAAGGAACTCGGGGTCGTTTTAAATTAATTTATGTCAAAAACATAAAGAAAAGAAAACCGTATAGACATCCTAAAAAGACATCTAAATAATCGATTACAATTATGATTAAAGAATTTTTAAAAAAATATGGCATTCATATTCTTGTTGAAGTTTTTATTATCGTTGTCGGTGTTTTAATTGCGCTTCAAGTTAATAATTGGAATGAAAATCGAAGACAGAATAAACAGCTAAAAGGAATTCTACAAAAAGTAATGAAAGAATGGGAACAAGATACCTTATCAATTAATTCCTATATCCAACATTATGAACCGTATATTGAAGAATATGATAAAGTGATTGAACGAAAAATGACTGATGCTGGTTTAGATTCATGTAAAGTATGTAGAGGCTTAATTTTAAATTACTATCCTTATAAAAGTGAAAGTATTGGAATTGATTTACTACAAAAACATATCACGAGTTCAAATGTAATAAAGAATGACACCGTAATTTATAATATCATCCAAGGTCAAAAAACTCTTGATGAAACCTTAAATCAAATGGCCCAAAGAATTACAGATGATGTAGATCATAACTTATTACATATTTCGAATAAAGAGTGGTTTGGTGATATGTATACTTCTCCAAAAATCACTAATGATTACAGACAATATTATAAAAGCAATGATTTTAGAAATAGAACAATACGACATAAAATATTTATATATAATAATATGATTTTCACCCTAAAAAGGTATAAAGAATATATTATTTCTTCACAAGAAGAATTAGAAAATAAACTGAAAGAATTATAATGGCTACTTTTCCTACTTTAAAAACAGAACGATTATTATTTCGTCAATTCAATGACAACGATTTAGAAAATGTTTTCCAAGGGCTCTCCCACCCTAAAGTAATTCCTTATTATGGTGTAAGCTTTAAAACAAAGGAAGAAACCCAAGAGCAAATGACTTGGTTTGCTGATCTTGAAAAAAATAACAAAGGCATATGGTGGGCTATTTGCTCATTAGACAATCAAATTTTTTATGGTGCTGGAGGTTTAAATGATATGGATCTTCAACATAAAAAAGCAGAAATTGGTTTTTGGCTTTTACCACAACATTGGGGCAATGGAATTATGAAAGAAGGCATGAATGTCATTACTAATTTTGCTTTTGAAAAGCTGAAATTAAAAAGAATTGAAGGATTCGTAGATCACAGAAATCAAAACTGCAAAAAAGCAATGTCTAAATTAGATTTCATATTAGAAGGTACCATGAGAGATTGTGAAGTTAAAGATGGACAATTCGTCAGTACAGACATTTATGCATTAATTAATCAAAATCTAACTTTATAAAAAAAGGTGGTACCCATTATACATATCATTATATTTATTTATGTCGGTTTACGGTACACTAAAATAGAATCAGATAATTTTTGGACCAATATCTTTATTTGGATTTTCGTAGGTCCTTTTAGTTTTGCTTTGCCCACATGGTTTTGTCTATTTCTTTGCAAAAAGTCGCTCGCTCCTTTCTTTTATGATGAATTTACAGATCCCATTATTACAACCCAACATTATTTTTTTATTCCAACAATCTTAGGCTTATTAGCCTCTATTTTTGTCTTTTATCTCACTAGAGATTATGTCTATGACTCCAAGTCCAAAATCCATTCTGATATCCTAGATGATTTAAATGAGGGTTAATTAGAGACGAAACACTCGATTAATCGTCCTAATAACAGATATTTAAAACATTATAACAACACCTTAATAATAATTTTCACTAATATAGCGTACTGATTCGTAGAAGATAGACATTACAAAGTTACAAACATGAGGAAAATACTTTTACTCCCATTTATACTCTTATATTTAGCGCCATTGTTTGGGCAAGATTTATACGATATTAATAAAATACAAGAAGTTAAAATTTACTTTGAGCAAGACAACTGGGATCTATTGTTAGATTCCTTGAAAAAAGATGGAAATAAAAAGAGAATCCTAGCAGATGTCAAACTAAACGGAAGAACCTATAAGGATTGTGGCGTCCGTTTTAAAGGGAATAGTTCTTACAATAATGCTCGTAATGTTTTTGGTAGAAAAATGCCTATTAATATTAAATCTAATTTCAAAGATAAAACACAAAAATTTCCTGGCGATTATTACAGTTTAAAACTAGCTAACGGATTTAGAGATCCTAGTTTTGTAAGAGAAGTTTTATCCTATGAAATTGCTCGAAAATACATGAATGCTCCAAAATGTAATTTCACACATGTTTATGTTAATGATGAATATTATGGCTTATACACCAATGTAGAATCCATCAATAAACGGTTTCTAAAAGAACATTTTGAAAACGAAAATTCATTATTGATTAAATGTGATCCAGAATATAGCCTAAAACCGCCTGCTTCATGTCCTAAAAATTCTACTAAAGCGACTTTAGAATTTATGGGCTTCGATTCCCTTTGTTATGAAGGCACCTACGAGACAAAATCAAAAGTACAAAATTATAAAGCACTCATCGCTTTAACAAAGCGATTAAAGGATGATGTAGGCAATACTAAAAAATTACTAGACATTGACCGCACATTATGGATGTTGGCTTATAACAACGTTCTCGTTAACTTAGATAGCTATTCGGGGAGATTGGCTCACAATTATTATATGGCCATGGATGAAACAGGCAGATGGGCACCCCTAATTTGGGATTTGAACCTAAGCTTTGGAGGTTTTAGGTATGATGGAAATGGAAAACCCTTGGATAATCCCAGCATGATTAAAATGAGCCCTTTTATTCATTATAAAAATCCACAACGCCCTTTAATACACAAAGTACTCTCTATCCCAAGATATCGTAAAATGTACATTGCGCATATGCGCACTATTATTAATGAAAATTTCAAAAACGGCTGGTATTTAACTCGAGCAAGAAGATTACAAACGATTGTAGACTATGGAGTTAAAAATGATGAAAGCAAGTTTTACTCCTATGCATCTTTCAAAGAAAACTTATCAAAATCGAGTAAAGCTGGAAAATCACAAATTATTGGAATTGAAGAATTAATGAAACCAAGAGCGGACTTTTTATTGGCTCATCCCGTGCTACAAAAAGTACCACCAAAAATTTCAGCTGTTCAACATAAGAAAAATACTGATGGTGTAACTATTCTTTGCAAAGCTGAAAATGCAGAAAGAGTATATGTTGCTTATCGATATGGCAAATTTGGATATTTCAGTAAAAAGCCATTAAAAGATGATGGCGAACACAATGACTTTAGAGCAGATGATGGCTTTTATGGTGTTGACATCGAGTTTAAACCAGGTATGCAATATTATATCATGGCAGAAAATGAAGATGCTTTAATGC
>JAHDFV010000273.1 GCA_020627985.1 Saprospiraceae bacterium | reverse complement strand
ATTTCTATGAAACAATTTTCAAAATTAGATCAAGAAAATGAAGATGAATTCGAAACGATAATTTAATGCCAATACCAAGTAACAAAAAAGAATTAGAAGATGCAATTCAAGTTTCTTTTAACTTATTATTGAAGGAATTAAATGAAATTCCAACTGCATTGTATTTTGAAGAATCCATGCCAGGACATGCAAAAGATACGATGATGAGTTTACATAATTTACTTTCATATTTAGTCGGTTGGGGAGATCAAGTTTTAGTATGGATTGAACAAGATCAAAAAGGGAATGAGATTCATTTTCCACATCCAGATTTCAAATGGACAGAATTAGGTTTATTGGCTCAACAATTTTATAAAGATTATCAAGAAATCCCTTTTCCAAAATTATTAAATAATTTAAATCTTATCGTAAAAAAGATATTACAAGTAATTGATAATTATAGCAATGAGATATTATATAATCGTCCTTTTTACAAACACTATCCTCTAGGAAGAATGATACAATTAAATACATCTTCACCTTATAAAAACGCTAGAAAAAGAATTCGAAAATGGAAGAAAGAGAATTTGTAAATAGAAATTAATTTCTTATTTGAATTAATTGATTCATTTCATTTTTTTTACATAAAATTCCATTAGTTTTGCGGATGGAAAAAAGGATAACACCCACCAATGGAAAAATTAGAGAAGGATTAACGTATGACGATGTGTTACTCATCCCTTCTTATTCTGAAGTCCTTCCTCGTGAAGTAGATATTCGAACTAAACTTACCAGAAATATTACTTTAAATGCTCCAATCGTTTCTGCTGCAATGGATACGGTCACTGAGAGTCGTTTGGCTATTGCTTTAGCCAGACAAGGTGGTATTGGGATGATTCATAAAAATATGAGTATAGAAGCTCAAGCCGAAGAAGTAAGAAAAGTAAAACGGTCTGAATCGGGAATGATCATTGATCCAGTAACGCTGAGTAAAGATGCAAATATTGGTGAGGCTTTACATTTAATGAGGCATCACAGAATTGGAGGGATTCCTATTGTAGATGGTTCCAATAAACTTATTGGAATCCTAACCAATAGAGATTTACGATTTGAAACGAATAAAAGTCGGAATGTTAGTGAATTAATGACGCAAAAGAATTTAATCACTGCACCTGAAGGAACAACTTTAGAACAAGCGAAAGAAATATTACAAAAACATAAAATTGAAAAATTACCTGTTGTAGATAAGGATTTTAAACTAGCTGGATTAATCACCTTTAAAGATATCATGAAGGTTGAAGATTATCCAAATGCCTGTAAAGATAATTTTGGACGATTAGTCGCTGGAGCAGCTGTAGGGGTAACGGCAGATATGCATGAAAGAATTGAGGCTTTAATTAAAATGGGGGTCGATGCTATTACAATCGATACCGCTCATGGACATTCAAGAGGAGTTTTAGATCGAGTAAGTGAAGCGAAAAAGATGTTTCCAAATTTAGATATTATAGCAGGGAATATAGCAACAGGTGAAGGAGCTTTAGCTTTAGTAAAAGCGGGTGTTGATGCGGTAAAAGTAGGTGTTGGACCAGGTAGTATTTGTACAACCAGAGTGGTTGCTGGAGTGGGTGTTCCGCAATTAACTGCGATTATGGATGCAGCAGCAGCATTAGAAGGAACGGGTGTTCCAATAATAGGGGATGGAGGGATTAGATTTACAGGTGATATTGTAAAAGCAATTGCTGCTGGCGCGAATACAATCATGGCTGGAGGATTATTTGCTGGAGTAGAAGAAGCACCTGGAGATACTATTATTTTTGATGGTCGAAAATTTAAAACCTACAGAGGAATGGGTTCCTTAGGTGCAATGAATGTTGGATCTAAGGATCGTTATTTCCAAGATGCTGAAGATGATATTAAAAAATTAGTTCCAGAAGGGATAGAAGGAAGAGTGGCGTATAAAGGAACTTTGGCGGAAGTAATGTATCAATATATTGGTGGATTAAAGGCGGGAATGGGTTATTGTGGTGCTGGAAATATTGAAGCCTTACAATCAGCTAAAATGGTGAAAATTACACAAGCAGGATTTTTAGAAAGTCATCCACATAATATTGCCATAACGAATGAAGCACCTAATTATTCGAAAAGATAATTAACGTTTTCCTTCTAATTGGTTTACATGTTCTAAGGTACCTAAACGGAATCTAAAAGCAGTTTGAGTTTTTTGTTCTAATCGATCTTCTAATCTACAAAAGAAGGCGGAATGTGCTTTACCTGTATATTTTTTGACTTTAAATGAAGCTGGTTTTTTCTTTGGAATAGAAATTTCTTTTTTTATAAAAGTATATGAATAAAAGTGAGGAGAAATTAATGGTATTTCTAAAACAACATTTTTTAATTCGTAAAGGGATTTTCCATGAATTAAAAAATCATCCTTCTGCGAATAAGAAGTATGATATATTAAAGAGAAAATAAATATTAAAATAACTCGCATAACCAAATTTTATCATTCTGCATCCAATACATCTGTTTGAGTTGATTTATTCCTTCTAAGATACTTGAAAATAAGATAACATATCAAACAAAACACGAAGATGTCAAATATAATCATTTGTACCCATTCGTTTTCTACTGCAAAATTTCCATCTAAATTTGAAATATTCGGTTGATCTTCTAGATATAGAATCGGTATGTTTTCGCTATTTTTATAAATTACATATTTAGAATGATCAACTTCTTTTATCGTCAAATATTCTTTTTCATTTACAATGTAGGAATATTTAAAAGTATAAGAAGTATAGCTTCTGTGCGTACCACTTTCATAGGCATTAATTAAAATTGCACTGTTGGGTACCCCTTTTTCTTTTAACGCTTTTAGCTGAGAAAATTCTTTAATTGGAGAATAATGAATCCAAAATATCATAAATAAAAATAGAGTAGAGAAGAGGATTATAATTGTCCAACTAAAAATATCTTTCCAATTATATGAATTTTTATTTATCAATATATTATGATTAAATTAAGTGAGTTTATCTTCAATTTTATTAAAATAGTAACTCATACCTAAACCAGAAATTAAATGCCAGATGCCCCACCAGGCTACAATAATAGCCATACCACCTAATTGTGGAAAGAAATTAAAAATAATGACTAAACCAATACCCGAATTTTGAATTCCAGTTTCTATAGCAACTGTTCTTCTTTCTTTTTTTTGTAATCCTATAATTCTAGCTAAGTTATATCCACCAAAAATTGCTAAGGAATTATGAATTAAAACCGTCCAAAAAATATAATGGAATAATTTAATAAAGACATCAAAATTAGAAACAAAAGCACCAATAATTAAAAGACCAAAAATTCCGATTGAAATTTTTTGTAATGGTCCTGAAATTTTGCTTGCTATATTTGGTAAGAATTTAGATAATGACATTCCTAGAATAAGTGGTACAACTAATAATAAAACAGAGAGTTTAAGAATACCAAGATAATCTACAGAAACTTCATTAATCAAAGGAATAGTTTTCTCACTCAAATTTCCCCAGAAATAAAAACCGAAAGGAATAATAAATCCCGATGTAATCGTAGCAATTGAGGTTAAACAAATAGATAGTGCAGTATTTCCTTTAGACATTAAAGTGAAAAAATTAGAAACATTTCCTCCTGGGCATACAGCTACCATGATTAAACCTAAGGCAACACTAGGAAAGATGGGTAAGAATTGAATAAGGATTAAAGTAATAATTGGTAATAATAAATATTGAGATAAAATCCCTGCTAAAATCATTTTGGGATTTTTAAAAACTTCATCAAAATCAGACCATTTTATTTCTAAAGCAACAGAAAACATCACTATGGATAGAATAATATTTATCCAAAAAAGATTGTCTGCATTAAAATTAATACTAATTTGATCTAAGCTTTCCATTTGTTTATTTGTACTTGACAATAATAGATAATTTTTGAAGAATTATCAGGAATTGGAAAGAATATTTAAAGAATTTATCTAGGTAGGAATACTTGGAAAGTTGTCCCTTGACCGAAATCTGAGAATACTTTTATTTTACCACTATGATTATTAACTATTTTTAAGCAGGTGGCAAGACCTAAACCCAGTCCTTTTGAACTTTTATTAATTTGATTAAATATTTTGAAAATATATTGTTGTCTATCTTTTTCTATACCAATGCCATTATCTTGAATTGAGATTCTTGTTCCTATTTCTAATGATTCCATTTCAATATGAATCTTTGCTTTAATATTTTCTTTTTTATATTTAATAGAATTTTCAATTAAATTTTGGAAGAGTTGATAAATTTGAATTTTATCTCCAATAAAAGAATATATTTTTCCAAAAGTAATTTCTACTTGATTCGATTTAATTTCAGACTCTAACCCTAAAATAACTTTTTCTAGAATTTTTTCAGTATCTAAATATTCAAAATTACAATTGTCTGAATTGTATTTTGCTAATTGCAATAATCCATCAATTATATCAGCCATATTTTTACAACCTGATTTAATGAATTCTATATATTCTTCTGATCCTTTTGTTAAATTACCTTGATTTCTTTTTTCTAGTATACTAGTAAAACCAGATATTGTGTTTAAAGGAGAACGTAAATCATGAGAAACAACTGCAGCGAATTGTTCTAATTCATCATTACTTTTTTCTAATTTTTTAGCATGTAATTCTAAATTATCAGCATATTCTTTTAGCTGATTTTGAGTAGCAATATGATGAGTTAAATCATTGCCTATAATTAGATATCCTATTATTTTATTTCGTTCAATTAATTTAGATATAAATAACTCAACAGGTCTTTTACCATCTTCTAAATTTAAATCAAATTTATTAATGTATGTCTTTTTATTTTCTAATCGATCCAAAACTGAATCTAAAGAATTAAATAAGATGTTTACATTTTTATTAATATAATCAGAAGATTGAATATTAGTTAATTCGTCTAATTTTAAATTTCCTTCTTTAATATTTTTGTTATTATCTAATAAAATGATAAAATTAGTTGTGTTTTCAATTATATTTTTCGTTATAGTATTGGAGTTTGGTTGAAGCAAACCGAAAAAATAAATAATTGAACCTGTTAAACCCAATGTTAATAAATAAAATAGTGGTAGCGTTAATTCATAAGGTATATTTAACCAATCCTGAAATAAAAAAATTGGTAATC
>JAHDFV010000013.1 GCA_020627985.1 Saprospiraceae bacterium | reverse complement strand
GCGACCCCCTGCTCCCAAAGCAGGTGCGCTAACCGGACTGCGCTACGCCCCGTGTAAAATAGTTTGATTGTAGATCCTTGCTTCTTTAAGCAAAATTCAGCGGAGAGAGCGGGATTCGAACCCGCGGAACCCCTTTCGAAGTTCGTCGATTTAGCAAACCGGTGGTTTCAGCCACTCACCCATCTCTCCGAGCGAATGCAAAAGTAAGAATGTTTTACTTATTATGCAATACTTTTTAGCATATAAAAGTTCCAAAACATGAATTTTTATTCATGCAAGTTCATTTTTATTTTCTTTTCGAGCCCTGCAACAGTATCCTTAAAAATAGTATCGGTATCTAAAAGATCTTGCACGGCTTTACAAGAGTAAATAACAGTACTATGATCTCTACCTCCAAAATTATCTCCAATAGCTTTTAAAGACTTGTTAGTCATCTTTTTAGCAAGGTACATTGATAGTTGACGAGCAATCACTACTTGTCGTTTTCTTGTTTTTCCTTGTAATTTATCAACGCTAACTTCAAAATGATCTGCAACTAATTCCTGAATGAAACTAACAGTGATTTCTTTTGAAATATTTTTCACAAAATTCTTAATGACCTGCTTAGCTAACTCTAAATCGATCTCTCTCCGGTTTAGCGAAGATTGAGCAATCAAAGAAATTAATACACCTTCTAATTCCCTAATATTGTTTTTAATATTAAAACAGATGAATTCAGTAACATCTGAAGGAATATCTAAACCTTCCCGGGACATTTTAGATTCAAAGATTGCCATACGAGTTTCGAACTCAGGTACATTTAAATCTGCAGATAATCCCCATTTGAATCTAGAAATTAATCGTTCTTGGATGCCTTCCAAATCTTTTGGCGGTCGATCCGATGTTAATACGATTTGTTTTCCTGCTTGGTGTAATTGATTAAAGATGTGGAAGAAAATTTCCTGCATCTTATTCTTATTGGCTAAGAATTGAATATCGTCAACAAGTAAAACATCAATCAATTGATAGAACCGGACAAAATCCTGAACTGCATTGTTTTTGATGGAATTAATAATTTGATTGGTGAATTCTTCACAAGAAACATAAAGAACAGCCTTTTCAGGATATTTTGAAATGACATCATTTCCTATAGCTTGAACTAAGTGTGTCTTCCCTAAACCTGAATCACCATATAAAAATAAAGGATTGAATGCTGTACCACCTGGCTTCTTTGCTACAGCAAAACCAGCTGAGCGAGCTAAACGATTACAATCTCCTTCTATATAATTGGTGAATAAGTAAGATTTATTCAAATTGGGATCAATTTTCATCTTTTTAATCCCAGGTATAACGAATGGATTTTTTATTTCTCCATTTGAACTTTCATTCGAATAAAGCGGAGCACTCGCATTAGTAACATTATTCGATTTTCCACTTTTATTGGGCTTCATCCCTGTTTGAGACATCAAAATTTGATATTCCAAACGACCACCTTCACCGAGCTCCTGTCGCATTGCCATTTTAAGCTCAGCTACATAATGCTCTTCAAGCCATTCGTAGAAGAATTTGTTAGGAACTTGGATCGTCAACGCATTATCATGTATCCGTATAGGCTTGATAGGCTCAAACCAAGTCTTGAAGCTTTGTGGATTCACGTACTTCTTTATGGTTTGTAGACAATTGTCCCAGACTGTGATGTGATCATTTTTCATCTACAGTTACTTCTAACGTATTAATTATTAAATGTTTAATGAGAAGTTATTCGGTTAGAATAATCATCATTGTAAAAATATATAAATTAGCTTTGCTCGTTGTGGATCAGTGTAAATCCTAGTACTTACTTGAGATAAAACAGAAGATTTCAAATGAAATTAACTTGAATCTGGTTTAAATTTTACGCTTGGTAATATTAGTAAGACTACAAATTTGCGAAATATTTTTATTAAAGAATTATACTCAGCATCATTTTTTTAAAAAAGATTTGAAATAATATCATAAATCATTTTTACCGGTGCTAAAATGTAAGTAGTTAACAAAAATCTTACTTAATGATTTCATTTCCGCAAGTGACACATTTACTTTTTTTATTGCGTTCGAAGTGCAAATCTATTCTTCCTAATGCAATTCCTGCCCAACCTACTTGATTCACAGTAACGGGCTTGTTTTCTTTATTCGATACCAGGATAGCTTTTTCTAGTAATGTGTGTGTATGTCCTCCAATAATTAGATCAATATCACTCGAACTTTGAGCGAGCACATGGTCCGATACTTTTTCTGTATCATATTTAAAGCCTAAATGAGATAAACAGATCACATAATCACATTTTTGATCTTGTTTTAAGAATTTAGCCGTCTTGTTTGCATTTTGTATCGGATCTAAATATTGAGTATTGCGATAAAGATTTGCCGGCACTAGACCATCTAGTTCTAAACCAACACCTAAAATCCCAAACTTTACTCCTCCTTTTTCGATGATTTTGTGTTTTTGTATTTGGCCATTCATCACGGTATCTGAAAAATCGTAATTACAATTAATGAATGGGAAATTAGCATGTTTTGTGAATTGAGTATACAATCCATCCATACCACCATCAAAATCATGATTACCGATAGTACTCGCATCATAACCCATTTCTGACATGAGTTTGAATTCTATTTCTCCACCAAAGAAATTAAAATAGGGCGTGCCTTGAAAAACATCTCCAGCATCTAATAGTAAAACGTGATCTTCTTCTTTTCTGATCTTTTTAATTAATGCTGCACGTTTAGCTGCTCCTCCGAGTCCTTGGTATTTACCACCATCCATAGGGAAGGGTTCAATTCTACTGTGAACATCATTAGTATGCAAAATCGAAATTTTGACGATTTCAGGTTTTTCCAAAGCACTGAATGGAAATTTTCCACTGGCAATCAATAAAGAACCTAAACCAGCTCGCTCAATAAAATGACGTCTATTCATGAAAGAAGAATTAATCGCTAGAAAAATAAAAGCCTAAAATAAGAAGAGGTTGATTCAAAAGTAAATGAATCAACCTCTTTTTATAAATTAAAGATGAGAAAAGGTTCTATCTTCTTTTCTTTCCTCTACCGGTTTTCATACTGCCCATATTTGGCATACCTTTCATTTCTCCTTTACTCATTCTATGCATGAGTTTTCTCATTTGCTCAAATTGTCTCAAGAAGGCATTAATTTCAACAATGGTATTACCAGAACCTCTAGCAATTCTTCGTCGTCTACTACTATTCAATACTTCAGGATTTTCTCTTTCATTGGGAGTCATAGAAAAGATAATGGATTCAATTTTCTTAAAGGCATCATTATCAATATCTAAATCTCTTACTGCTTTTCCCATTCCAGGGATCATTCCAATCAAATCTTTAATGTTACCCATTTTCTTGATCTGACCAATTTGAGAAAGGAAATCATTAAAATCAAATTTATTCTTTTTGATCTTCTTATGAATACGATCTGCTTCCTTTTCATCAAATTGTTGTTGCGCTTTCTCTACTAATGAAAGAACATCTCCCATTCCTAAGATACGAGAAGCCATACGATCTGGATAAAACTCGTCTAAAGTGTCGAGTTTTTCCCCCATACTCACAAACTTGATGGGTTTTCCTACAGTATACTTAATGGATAAAGCAGCACCACCTCTGGTATCACCATCTAACTTGGTAAGGACAACACCATCATAATTAATTCTTTCATTAAAGGCTTTAGCAGTGTTTACTGCATCTTGTCCTGTCATGGAATCAACAACGAATAATGTTTCATTGGGAATGATACCATTTTTGATATTCTCAATCTCGTCCATCATTTGCTCATCTACGGCTAAACGACCGGCAGTATCAACGATAACTACATCGTGACCAAATTTTTGAGCATGAGCTATTGCATTTTGAGCAATAGAAACTGGGTTTTTGTTTTCAGGCTCTTTGTAAATATCAACTCCAGCTTGTTCAGCAACAACCGTTAATTGATCAATGGCTGCCGGACGATAAACGTCACAAGCAACAACAAGCGGTTTCTTTCCTTTTTTAGTTCGTAAGAACAAAGAGAGTTTACCAGTGAAAGTTGTTTTACCTGAACCTTGTAGACCAGCAATTAAAACAACTCCAGGAGTTCCTTTAATGTTGATGCCTACTTTCTGTCCTCCCATCAATTCTACCAACTCGTCCATCACGATTTTCACCATGAGTTCGCCTGGCTTAACAGCAGAAAGAACATTTCGAGTACCTAAAGCTTCATTTTTTACTTTATCCGTAAATTCTTTAGCTATTTTATAATTTACATCCGCACTTACAAGTGCTCGTCTGATTTCTTTTACAGAAGATGCAATATTTAATTCGGTTATCTTACCTTCACCTTTCAGATCCTTAAACGCGGATTCTAATCTATCACTAAGACTTTCAAACATAATTTTTAAATTTGAGTGGTTAGAACAGGAATAATATTTTTAGCTAACCCTCTTATCCACCAAAAAATACTTTTCGAGGTTCAAATATACAAAGTTTAAATGGTAGAAAAATTCCATCAATCATTATTTCGGTTAATTGATGCAAAAGATCGGGTTCTTTTGGCAGTTAGTGGGGGAATGGACTCAACTTTACTCATATATTTAATGAAAGAAGTAGGGCTTAAGTTTAGTATAGCGCATTGTAATTTTCAATTAAGAGGGAAATCATCAGACGAAGATGAAGCATTTGTGAGAAGATTAGCAGATAAATGTAATGTGGAATGTTATGTACAACATTTTGATACACCTCAAATACAAGCCAATGAGAAGGGGAGTGTTCAGATGTTAGCACGTGATTTGCGATATGATTGGTTAGAGAATATTAGGAAGGAAAAAGGATATCAATGGATTGTAACAGCTCATCATTTGAATGATTCTCTTGAAACGATTTTATATAATTTTACGAAAGGATCGGGAATCAAAGGTTTAAAAGGAATTCCTTCAAAAAATGGTTTCGTCATTCGTCCCTTATTAAATTTCAGTAAAGATGAAATTCAAAATTACATTGTTACAAACAAAATAGAATATCGAGAAGATGTTACAAATACCCAAGATAAATATGCTCGGAATAAAATACGTTTGAATGTTATTCCAGAATTAAAGAAGATTAATCCTTCTTTAGAAAAAACGACATTAAGAAATATTGAAATCGTTAAAGAAACAGATTTGTTTCTTCAATACTTTTTAGTTCAAATTAAAAATGAAATCCTAGAAGAGAACGAATTTGGAATTAAAATTCATAAAGAAAAATTAGAGAAATACCCTTTTCAAAAATTAATATTATTCGAAATTTTAAAGCCTTATCATTTTAATGCCGATCAAATTGAAAATCTGATCAATTTTAAAAATGATCATTCTGGAGGAATGCTTCATTCTTCTACACATCGTTTGGTCAATGATCGAGAATTCTTTTTATTAACTAAAAATAAAGAAAACGAATTAGATCATATTTTAATTCCTAATATTGAAAAGGAAATTGAAGTAACAGATTGTTTCTTGAGTCTTGAAATAGTTGATCAAAAAGAGGTAAATTATAATGATAAAAATGTGGCTTACTTGGATTTAAATCTACTTGATTTTCCTTTGGAATTAAGACGAAAAAAAGATGGCGATATTTTTTTTCCATTAGGAATGAATGGGCAACAAAAGAAAGTGAAAAAACTTTTTACGGATTTAAAATTATCTATTCCTGAAAAAGAAAATACTTGGTTACTAACATCAAGTGGAAAAATATGTTGGCTTGTTGGTTTAAGATTAGATGAGCGTTTTAAAATAACAGCGAAAACGAAAACAATTCTTAAAGTATCTTATCAGAAAAAGAATTCTTAAATCTATTCGTTCTTTTTCTAGTTGTTATTTAATGAGAAATATGCGAATTACATCTCGATTATTCATTGTTTTAGTTTTAATTATTATTGCATTGCAATTTGCAAAAGGGCAAAGAATAATTAAAGGTCAAATTGTTGGTAAAGATAAAGAGGCTTTACCTTTCGTGAATATTATATTAAATCAAAACGAAAGAGAAGGAGTAATTGCTGATTTAAATGGTCAATTTAAAATTGAGATCGGAGAAGATATTAAGCAATTGTCATTTAGTTATGTTGGATATGAAACATTAATATATCATTTAAAAGAAGAAGAGAATTTTATTATCATACAAATGCAAATATCTTCATTTGCTTTAAATGAAGCAATTGTTTTTGCTGGAGAAAATCCTGCACATAGAATAATACGCCTTGCGATTAAAAATAAAAATAAAAACGACCCAAACCCCAAAACCCCAAAACCCAAAACCAAAACCGTTTTTTTTTAACAAAATAAAAAAAAAAAAAAAACACGACCCTGAAAATTTAAATTCTTATAGATGTAAAGTATATTCTAAAATAAATGTAGGTGCTGCCGTTGCAGATTCTGTTTTATATGAAAAAGCAATGACTAAAACGAACCAAGTACCTAACAAAAACCCATTATTGGAAAATCATCTAATTATGGGAGAAATGGTGAAAGAAAGAATATATAAGTCTCCTAAAATTCTCAGGCAAAAATTGATTCATACTAGAATGGCTGGATTTAGAAAACAAGATGTTTCTGTTTTTGATCAGGTTCAGCAGTTTTCTTTTTATGATAATTTTATTTTATTTAATAATGCAGCATATGTAAATCCAATTTCTGTTGGTAGTCCTTCTCAATATTATTTTAATATTACGGATACCTTATACCAAGAAAAAGATTCTATTTTTATTATTACCTATAAACCTAGGGGGAATAAAAATTTTAAAGCATTAAAAGGTGTCTTATATATTAATTCAAATCAATATGCCATTCAAAATGTAATTGCTGAACCAGATTTGCCAGGTGCTGTTCATTGGAAATTGGAACATAAATATTCTTTTATAAATGATCAATATTGGTTTCCTGAACAAATTAATTTCATAATGACTATTCCTATGATTAGTGGAATGGAATATAATTCAAGTCAGAAGAGTTATATGTCAGATATTGAAATTAATCCTGATTTAAATCGAAGAGAATTAAAAGATAGATATATAAAATTAGATGAAAATGTATTTAGTCAACAGGATAGTGTTTGGTTAAAATATAGATCTGTTCCCTTACTTTTAAAAGATTCAACCACTTATTTGGTTTTAGATTCATTAAGAGGAAAAGTAAATTTAGATCTTTGGTTTAATGGTTTAACTTCATTAGCAACAGGAAATTTAAATATCATTGAAGGGCTAGATTTGACATGGAAAAATATTTTAAGGATTAATAATTTTGAAGGAGCAAGATTAGGGCTGGGTTTTCAAACGAATAAAGATTTTTCTAGATATTTTTCTTTTGGAGGGTACGGAGGATACGGTTTTAAAGATAAGGCTTTTAAATATGGAGGAAATATAATCATAGATATGGTCCCCGATGATGTTTTAGAATTAAAATATGAATATAGAAATGATATTAGAGAACCAGGTGTATTGCGTTTACCCTTTGAGGAAGTAGGTTTAGTAAATCGGAATTTATATGCAGGGAGAATGGATAAAGAAATTTTCCATTCTCTAGGTATTCAATCAAAATTCAATTTTTTCAATTTTGGGTTAAGTTTAAATAAAACCAAATTAAAAACAACTGATGAATATCAATATTACTATACGGATACAGATTTTAAAAATGAATTTAATTATACAGAACTAAGTTTTCAAGCAAGGTATGCTTTTGACGAAACACATATATGGTGGAAAGGTATTCGGATTCCCAAAAGAACTAAATATCCTATTCTTTATTTTTCTTATACTCGAGGGTTTGAAGATCTGTTAAATGGTGAATTTGATTTTAATAAAATAACAGTAGCTATAGAGCAGAAAGTAAATGTTCGTTTTTTAGGAGAAACGATTTATAAAATTGAGGGAGGATGGGTAGATGCTTCATTGCCGTATTCTAAATTATTTGCAGGAAATGGTAGCGGCGGTGAATTTTCATTTATTAATGTAGATCAGATTTTTCAAACAATGGATAATTATGAATTTCTTTCTGATCGTTTTGTGAATTTATTTCTAGAACATAATTTCGGACCTATATTTTATCAAAATGATTATTCTACACCAGAATTAATAATAGCACAAAATATTAGTTTTGGATCGTTATCTAATCCAAATTTACATGTAAACACCAGTTCACAATCTTTAGAAAAAGGATTTTTTGAAGCTGGTGTAGGAATTGATAATTTATTGATGTTTAAGATATTAAAATCTTATAATATAGGGATTGGAGGGAGAGTATATTATCGATATGGGAAATATCAAAAACCAGAATTTAAAGATAATTTTGCCTATCGTCTAGGGATTAATTTAATATTATAACAAAAGAATAATTTTTAAGAAAAAAACATTCTTTTGTTATAATAATTTTTAGGCATCACATTAGAATAATTAATTTCCACCTTCTAGAACATCTGTATGACCATCATTTCCATTTGTTTTTTGCTTAGGTTTTTGAACCTTACCCCCTTTAATAGATATTGCTTGAAATTTGGAAATAACTTTTATAGTTTTCTTTTTCATATTGTATTATTGTGTGTTTAGTAAAAATTAAAGGTATGAATTTTTTCTATTATTGATGTATCACTTCAATAATAGAATCGGAAAAAAATAATGATTATTAGTTATCAATGAAAAATAGTTTATGGTTTAGTTTAATATGAAGCGAATGAACTAAAAAAGCCGTTCATTTTTTAATGAACGGCTTTTTTAGAAAATAGTGAAAAATAAATTAAGCAGCTTTTAATTTGGTTAATTTACTCTTGTTTAATTTACCTTCAGCATAATCTCTATCAACAATAAGTTCTTTTATTTTTTTCTGACCTGGTAATTCAAACATAGCATCTGTCATGATGGCTTCACAAATAGAACGAAGACCACGTGCGCCTAAATTAAATTCAATCGCTTTTTCAGCAACATATTCAATGGCTTCGTCTGTGAATTTTAATTCTATACCTTCTAGTTTAAATAACTTTTTGTATTGCTTTAATAAAGCATTTTTAGGTTCAGTTAGAATACGTTTTAATGCTGCATAATCTAAAGGCTCTAAATAAGTCAAAACAGGAAGGCGCCCAATTAATTCAGGAATTAAACCAAATGATTTAATATCTCTTTGCGTAATATATTGTAATAAATTATCTCTGTCGATTTCTTCCTCATCATCAGCACCTTTAAAACCAATGACATGCGTATTTACTCTTCTAGCAATAATCTTTTCTACACCATCAAAAGCACCACCACAAATAAATAAAATATTTGAAGTATTCACTTTAACTAATTTCTGCTCAGGGTGTTTACGACCGCCTTGAGGTGGAACATGAACTTCTGTTCCTTCCAACATTTTAAGCATCGCTTGTTGTACGCCTTCACCAGAAACATCTCTCGTAATTGAAGGATTATCTTGCTTGCGAGCAATCTTATCTATTTCATCTATATAAACGATTCCTCTTTCAGCTAATTCAACATTGTAATCACAAACTTGAAGTAATCGGCTAAATATACTTTCAACATCTTCACCTACATATCCAGCTTCTGTAAATACCGTTGCATCCACTATTGCAAAAGGTACATTTAGGAATTTAGCAATCGTTTTAGCTAAAAGGGTTTTACCTGTTCCTGTTCTACCAACAAGTAGAACATTAGATTTTTCTATTTCAATATCATCATCATCTTTTTCTTGCGCCAAACGCTTATAATGATTATGTACAGCAACAGATAGATATTTTTTAGACTCATCTTGTCCAATTACGTACTTGTCGAGGTGAACTTTGATTTCTTTGGGTGTTAAAGCAACCGGAATATCAAATTCTCCCTGACTGAGTTGCTTTTTACCTAATTCATCATCAATGATATCTTGGGCTTGTTCTACACAAACCTCGCAAATATGCGCATCAATACCTGCAACGAGAATTAAAGCTTCAGTCTTATCTCTACCACAAAATGAACATCTCAAATTATACTTGTTTCTTTTATTAAAATCCATGACTTCTAAAAAAAATACATCTTAGTAAGAAAGGTTGTAATCAAATCTTGATACAAAAATAAGCATTCTTAAACAATCATGCTTCTGAATTAAGACAAAAAAGGGACAAATGATATTGTCCCTTTTTTGAATTTTTATTTTCTGGCTAAAACTTCATCCACTAAGCCATAAGCTTTTGCTTCTTCAGCTACCATCCAATTATCACGTTTACAATCTTCAAAAATAGTATCATAATCTTGTCCAGTATGATTGGCTAAGATATCATACAACTCCTTTTGTAATTGCTTAATTAATTTGTAGGATATTTCCATATCCGTTACTTGACCTTGCATTCCACCTAAAGGCTGGTGAATCATTACTCTCGCATGAGGCAAACAAGCTCTTTTTCCAGCTGCTCCAGCACAAAGAAGCACAGCACCCATTGATGCAGCCAAACCTGTACAAATTGTAGCAACATCAGGTGCGATATATTGCATAGTGTCATAAATTCCTTGACCTGCAATTACACTTCCACCTGGGCTGTTAATAAAAATTTGAACATCTCTCTTAGGATCTGAACTTTCTAAAAATAATAATTGTGCTTGAATTATATTGGCAACTCTTGAATCAACTCCTTCTCCTAAGAAAAGAATACGATCCATCATTAAACGAGAAAACACGTCCATTTGAGTAACATTCATCTTTCTTTCCTCCAAAACATAAGGAGCTTGGCTAGGAAGGATGCTTTGTATATTAGGTACATGTGTTTTACCGTAATCGTCTAATGTGTGGCTGTTAACACCTAAGTGTTTTACAGCGTATTTTCTAAATTCATCATTAGGATTCATATCAAACGTTTTATTTTATTAGTAATGATTAAGTAAAATAGGTTGCACCTATTTTGGCTAATATCTACTTTAATCTGACATATAACAACACGAAGTAAGGTTTGGGTTGTTATAAAAACCAATTATTTTTGAAATGAATGAAAAATTAAGCTTCAGCAGTTTCTACCGCTCCTATAGCTTTCTTTCTTTTTTCATTTTCCTCTTCCATTTTTTTATTGGCTTTGACGATTATTTTTTCTAATTCTTTTTCGTCAACAACAGTTTCATCTAAAGAAACAGCTTCTGATATTGCTTTGAATAATTTATCGCCCATGATTTCTTCAGCTTGTCGTTGAACAGCTTGCTTATCTTGGAACAAACGTTGTGTATAGTTTTTAAGAATGCTTTCATCTAAGCCAGGAGGTAATCCACCATAGCTTTTTAATGCATTAATGAAGCCTGCACTTATTTCTTCTTCTGTTACTTTAAGGTCAAACTTCTTAGTCATTTTTCCTCTGATCACAGACCATCTTAATTCTTCAACAAAGAATGGGAATTCATTTTCAATTTGTTCATCAGTTACAGGCTTTTCATTACTGGCCTTAATCCAACGTTTCAAAAATGCTTCAGGTAAATCAAAATTGTTTTTCTGAACTAGTTTGTCTTGAATGTCTCTGAAAAGAATAGCATCTGCATTCTTTTGCATTTGAGCATTTAAGTCAATCTTAGTTTTGTCAATAGCTTCTTGTTCATTCGCTACTACTCCTTCTCCAAAATGTTTATCGAAGAATTCTTGATTCAATTCAGCTAATTCTACTCTTGAAACTTCTAAAATTTCTGCTTCGAATTTATCACCTATTGTATCATTATCCTCTTCAACTCCTAAAATGTATTTATTGATAATACTTCTTTCTGATTCTTTTTCAACATCATTGATATCAAAAGAAATAGTATCTCCAATCTTTTTCTTAGCTAAAGCTTTCGCTAATTTATCTGTAGCTCTATCTACAGCAATACTAAACTCAGCTTCATGCCCACCTTCTTTTGCTTTCTTTCCATCCAATTCTTTTGCCTTAACTTTAACCAAATCATTGGTTTTGATATTATCAGTGGCATCAGAACGAGTTCCAAATCTCTTTCGAGCATTCGTTAATTCTTCTTGGATTGTTTTTTCTGAAGCATTAACTCTATTGGCTTTGTATTTACTATTCTTATCAATCCCTTTTACTTTAAAGTCAGGGATTAAACCTAAGTCAAATTTAAAGACAAAGTCCTGTAATTTATTGACATCAAAGTTTACAGGTTCTTGATCTAAATTAGGAAGAGGTTCTCCGAAGATTTCGATTTCTTTCAAAGCAGCTTGTAACTGTTCCTGTAAAATCGCATTAACTTCTTGCATAAGGATTTGCTCACCATATATTTTCTTAATATATGATAAAGGAGTTTTCCCTTTTCGGAAACCTTTTAGTTGACTTTCTTTTCTATGCTTATCAAGAGTTTTCTTGAAATTTTTCTCATAATCAGATTGATCAACGGTAATGGTTAGAATGGCATTGAGTGCGTCGATTTCCTCTTTTACAAATTTGGCCATGATAATAGAAAGATATAGGTTTAAAAAAAGAAAAGCTGGTAACCAGCTTTTCTGTGAATGGTGCGGGTAGAGGGAGTCGAACCCCCACGCCGTTAAGCACTAGATCCTAAGTCTAGCATGTCTACCAATTCCATCATACCCGCAATTGGTGATTTAAGCGACCGCAAAGATATATTGTTTTATTGAAAAAAGCAGTATTGTACTGATAAAAAATAGTGAGTATTAGGCATGTCGGCTTAAATTAAAAAAAAAATGATAGAAAAGCCTCATTTTATTAGCATCGATAAGCTTAATTTGTATCTTTCATTGTCTTTAAAAATATATGATTGCTTTTTGATTTAGAAAATTGTAATTTATATAATAAGTAATCATAAGACAAATAATTAAGGCTGATATAAGGACAAAAATTGAATGAAAGATCGATCTACTTCCATACCACCAAATACTGATGAGGAAAAGAAATTAATTCGTAGAGCATATCGACGCTTATTGCGCACGATAAAAACGAAACTAAATACAGAAGATCAAACCAATATCCGAAAAGCATATGAACTGGCTGTTGATGCACATAAAGCACAAAGAAGAAAATCAGGTGAGCCTTATATATTACATCCAATTGAAGTAGCCAGAATTTGTGTAGAAGAAATTGGTTTGGGCCCAACGGCCATTATAAGTGCATTGTTACATGATGTTGTGGAAGACACGGATATCACCTTAGCTTATATCAAAAAAGAATTTGGAGATAAGATTGCAATGATTGTTGATGGTTTAACAAAGTTCAACGATTTGGACGTTTTAAGTCCTCAGGCAGAAAACTTTAAAAAAGTCCTTAGAACGATGGTAAAGGATGTGCGAGTGGTGCTGATTAAAATGGCGGATCGTTTGCACAATATGAGAACCTTAGGTTCAATGCCTCCACACAAACAATTAAAAATTGCTTCTGAAACCAATTATATCTATGCCCCATTAGCACATCGATTGGGTTTGTACAATATGAAAACTGAATTTCAGGATTTAACAATGAAAAAATCCAGAAGAATATAAAGAAGTTGCACAAAAATTAGCAGAAACTAAACGGGATCGAAATCAATACGTCAATGAATTTATAAAACCCTTAGAAAATAAATTAGATGCCATAGGTGTTCCCTATAGAATTTTCGGTCGACCCAAATCCATTTCTTCCATTTGGAATAAATTAAAAACGAAGGGCGTAGCTTTCGAAGCGATCTATGATTTATTTGCGATTCGTATAATCGTTGATGTTCCTTTAAAATTGGAAAAAAACATTTGTTGGCAAGTTTATACTGTTGTAACAGAAACCAATAGACCGATACCTGAACGATTAAAAGATTGGGTAACTACACCTAAGGCGAATGGTTATGAATCTTTACATACAACAGTAGTTGGTCCTAAAGGTAGATTTGTAGAAGTACAAATTAGGAGTGAGCGAATGCATGAAATTGCAGAAAAAGGTTTTGCTGCACATTGGAAATATAAAGGAGTTAAACAAGATAATTTTGATGTCTTTTCAGATTGGTTAGATAATATCCGTGAAATATTGGATAATGCAACTTCAGAAAGTGATGCAGTAGAATTTATCAGCGATGTCAGAACAAACCTTTTCAATGAAGAGATTTATGTATATACTCCTAAAGGTGAATTAAAGATATTACCCGAAGGAGCTACTGCCTTAGATTTTGCTTTTTACATCCATTCAGAAGTAGGCTATCATTGTAAGGCTGTTACAGTGAATAATCAATTGGTGCCTTTAGGTTATAAACTGAAAAGTGGTGATCAAGTTTCTGTAGTGACGAATAAAGCACAAAAACCGAGTGAAGGTTGGTTGAATTATGTGGTAACTGGAAAAGCGAGATCGAAGATACGTTCTTCGATGAAAGAAGAGATTCGCAAGAAAGGAGAGATGGGCAAAGAAAAGTTAATGCGTAAAATGAAAAACCTTAAGGCTGATTTTGAATCCAATACAGATATGTTGGTTCAACATTTTGGCTTTGTTTCTCGACCAGATCTTTATTATGCTATTTTCAAAGATGAAATTAATATTCAAAAAGCCTTAAAACAATTTAAAGTTGAAGGAGGCAAAATGAGTTTAATCGAAGAGCCAAAACCTGCTCAACCCGAAAAGCAAGAGGAAAAACAAACCTTCAAATCTAGAAGAAATTTCAAAGGGAAAGCAATTCTCTTGATTGATAATAAGCCTGCTGAACAATTTAAACATTCTTTGGCTTCCTGTTGTAACCCTGTGTTAGGAGATCCTGTTTTTGCTTATATCACAGCAATGGGAGAGGCAAAAATTCATAGGAACACTTGTCCAAATGCTGAACATCTTATGGCAAATTATGCGTACCGAATGATGAAAGCGGAGTGGGTAGATTCAGATAATACAGATTTCGTTACGACGCTATTAATTACTGGAATAGATGGTAGAGGTGTCGCACAAAAAATAACTGGTTTTATTACCAATGATTTGAAATTAGATATGCGATCCATTTCTATGGATGGAAATCAAGGCTTTTTCCAAGGAAGAATTAAAGTTGTGGTTAAAAATAAGGATCAATTACACCTTACGATGAAGGCTCTAAAGAAAATTGATGGTGTTCATTCCGTAATTCGAGAAGATTAACATTTAACGTATTTTTCCAAAACAGTAAGAAGTTTTTATAATTCTTTAAACACATCCAGTTTATAGATAATGAGTTATGTATTATATATAAATTGTATGTTCGATTAGAAACCGATTGTTTTACTTTTCCTCTTTTCAATTTATAACATATTCGCAATAAATATATTTGTTTTTACTTTAAATTAGTGTCACAAAATACTTAACTTTGTGCTAGTCGTTTTTATGTCGAATAACAATAATTTTGATAGATAATTGTTAAGATACATAGAACTGTGTTAATGAATGGTTTATATCTTTAATTTTAAATTATTCAATGTTTTTAATATTTGTTTTTTTTGATTAAGTGACTAATTTATAGTGATTTATGAAACAAAATTAAAAAGTAGCACGTAAATTAAATGACCAAGAATAACCAACAATACTATTATATTTAAGCGAAAAAGCGATAATTTTCAGCAGATGAAAGAGGAACGTAACCAAGACCAGAAATATCTAAAAGTACTAGCAAATCAGTTTAAGGTGATGTCACAAAAGGGTACGGTAGGTTTTTATGAGGAAACGGTTTTAGAAGGTTTAGCAGAATACTTCTGGAAACAAGATGATTTAAAAATGGCATTGGAGGTAGTGAATTGGGGAATCCAACTTTATCCTTATTCATCTTCTATGATTTATTTAAAAGCGCAGTTGCTTTATAAGATGAAAGAATACCCTGCTGCATTAATAGAATTAGAAAAAGCGATTGCTTTGGATCCTTTAGATGCAGATTGCAAATTACTAAAAGCTAAAATGCTTATAGAAATGGAGCGGTATGAGCAAGCATCTGAAACCTTAGAGGGGGTTAAAATAGATAGTGTTTCTATTACAGATGAATGCAATGTACATTTATGTTATGCTACGATTTATGAAAATTTAGATCGACATGCTGAAATGTTTGACTCCTTATGTCAAGCCATTCGTTCTGATTGGGATAACGAAGAAATTATTGAAAGACTAGGACTATGTGTTGAATTTTCACAAAGACATGATGACCATATTGCTTTTTTAAATGAATATCTTAATGAACGTCCTTATTCAGCTATTGCATGGTTTAATTTAGGACATTCATATTGGGTAATTAAAGATTATGATAATGCAATAGATTCTTTTGAATTTGCATTTTGTATTGATAAATATTACCAACAGGCTTACATCGATTGTGCAGATGTTTATATCAAGAAAAAAGAATACCAAAAAGGCTTATCCTGTTATGAAGAAGCCATGGAAAATTGTCCGCAGGATGGTGAACTTTATGTAGGCAAAGGAAATTGCCTTTACATGATGAAAGAAAATGAAAAAGCATTAATCGCCTACAAAGAAGCTACTTTAATTTCTCCTAAGAATGCAGAAGGATATTATGGCCTAGGTTTATGCTATATGGAAACTGAACAAGGATATTATGCCCTAGAATCTTTTAAAATGGCTTGCAAACTCGATAAAAGAAGAGAAGAATTTGCAGCTGCTTTGGGAGAAGCCTACTACATGATTGGAGATATGCATTCAGCAACAGAGGCATTTAATCGATCAATAGAGTTAGCTCCTGAAATGAGTGAGTATTGGGTGCGTTTAATTACTTTTTTAATGGATGAGGAGCGTTATGAAGAAGCTTTGGAAAGTATAAATTCTGCCTTCTTAAATACTTATGGTACCGAATTATTGTATTGCCATGCTGCTTACTGTTTTAGAACTGGAAACAGGAATGAAGGAATGAATCATTTTAATGAAGCCATCACTGAAAATTATACCATGCATGCTTCGTTTTTAGACTTGTGTCCAGATTTAGGTAAGGATAATGAAATCTTATCGATTATTGCTACTCACCGTCCGAAGTAGATGAATTGATTGTTTTGTCTTGGATTAAATCACTGATTAAATAACCATTGATTTTTAATCCTTCAATTTGGCAATCTTTCATCTCTGTATGCCTTAAATCTACTTTTGTCCATCGACTAAAACTTAGATTAGATTGTGATACTTTTAAGCCAAAGCAAACCAAAGATTTAATAGAAATCTTCTTGGCTTCTAAGTTTTTAATTTTAATCTTATGTATTAAGGATGATTGGACAGTTAAGTCACCAATGATGCATTGAAAATAATCTAAAAGTTTGAAGATATAATTGTGTCTTCGTTTCATATTTTGATATTAGAAATACTAATTTTTTTCTTTTAGCCACTTTTCAAATATACGAATTACTTCTTCTGAATTCCATCTTTTTTGTACATCAAAAATGGAAAGTATTTGCTCAAAGAGTTCATCTTGCGCTTTACCTTCTTTTAGAGCATCAGCATAAGGGATATTGCTAAAAGTTACCATAGAATACAAGGGTAAAAAATCATTGGGGTATTTTTCATGTAACCAAGCAGCAATTTTTTTACGAAGTAAAAACATAGGATCTCCCACCAAATCTCGCATTTCAGTAAAATTACGAATAGCTAAATCAGATATAGCATCTGCATTTTCAATTCGAGTCTGGTTAAATTCTTCTATTGCTTTAGACCAATTTTCTTTGTGTTTTGTTGCCAATTCATCTAAAACTGTACAATCTTCAAAACCAGAATTCATGCCTTGCCCATAGAAAGGTACAATTGCATGAGATGCATCTCCTAGCATTAATATTTTATGTTGTAAGTGCCAAGGATTACATTTTATAGTGACAAGAGATGAAGTAGGATTATTTTTAAAATCTTCCAATAATGTTGGCATCAATGGAACAGCATCATTAAAATAAGAATTGAAGAAATGCATTATTTCCTCATCTGTATTTAGATTTTCAAAAGAACTTTTTCCTTCAAAAGGTAAAAATAAAGTACAAGTAAAACTCTTATCAGGATTAGGCAAAGCAATCAACATAAACTCGCCACGAGGCCAAATATGTAATGATTCTGCATCCATTGCAAAATCACCAGAGACCGTTGCGGGAATCGTTAATTCTTTGTAACCATGCGGTAAGTAGTATTGTGAAAAATTAAAACGAGGTGTTTTTTGCAAAGAACTTCTTATCGCAGAAAATGCGCCATCTGTTGCAAAAATAAAAGAAGCATTCAAAGTAGATTTTTCTTCTGAGATATTATTTTTGAAATGTATGGCAGCAGAACGAGTATTTACACCTGTGCAAGGCATATCAAAATGAAAGTTCACGTTTTCGTGGCTCTCAGCTATATCCATTAACTTACGGTTTAACCCTGCTCTAGATACAGAATATATAGCTTGATTTTCTTTCCCATAAGCTTGGAAAGTTAGTTCTCCAGTAGTACTATGCATCATCCGCCCTTTCATAGCTAGGGCAGTTTCCATTACTTCATCTTTAATTCCAGCTTTTTCTAAGGCTTTCCAGCCTCGAGTACTCATAGCTAAATTAATAGATCGACCTCCATCTCCTCCTAATTTTCTCATATCAGGTCTGCGTTCATAGACTTCTACTTGATATCCTCGTTTAGCAAGAAAAACGGCCCATAATGATCCAACTAATCCTGCTCCTGAAATGATTATTTTATCTTTCATTATCCTAATATACTTAAGGCTAAAAATTGAGTACCAAAACCAATAAAAAATCCACCATATAAATCCATCGGTTCATGTGCTTCTAAAATCAATCGGGCAGAACCAACAACCCCGCAAAGTAAAACGATGAACATCATCAAAAAATTCATGCTAATATTGATATCATAAATTTGGAAAGAACCATAACTAAAGTATAGCATTGTAATAGCAATCATTCCTAAAAAACCGCCCATACCCAAGGCATGTAAGCTAATTTTAGAAAAGACATTGATGAAAAAAGCGATACAAAGTGCAAGTGTAGAGCCCACCATAAAGATGATAAAGGCATTGGGAATGGTTGAACTATTATAAAAATTATAACTCATCCAAGAATACAGTGAAATGGTAACCATTAAAGGTCCAATTCTTTCTTTTTTATCTTCCATTTCTAAACTTTGAATGAAACCTAAAAGTTTCATCATAATGACTCCAAAGAGAGGAATAAGAAGGGTAGAAAAGAAAATTTGCAAGATGAAAATCATATTTCCTGAAATATCATTGACACCAAAAAGATAGGGATTGATGAATGAAATAAGAATCGCCATATATGTCATCATAAACAGAGGATGAAAAAGATAGGATACAGCATGTGCAATGGTTCTCATTCCAATTTTTTATACAAAGGTAAACTAGATTTTAAATTTTAAGCTATTTAGTGTGATTCGAATCTTTGAAAAATTGGATTGCCAAATCATACCCTTTTAAACCTAAGCCAATAATAACTCCTTTACTTGGAGCGGATAGGTAAGAATGATGCCTGAAAGATTCTCTGTTGTGAACATTAGAAATATGTACTTCTAATACTGGAGTATTAATTGCGGCAATTGCATCTCCCAAGGCAATTGAAGTATGAGTATAAGCTCCAGCATTAAGAATGATCCCGTCAAATGAAAATCCAATCTCATGGATTTTGTCAAGCAGTTCACCCTCATGATTGCTTTGAAAATATTCAAGATGGATATGAGGATGTTTTTCTTGAAGGGATTTATAGTAATCATCAAAAGATAATGAACCGTAAATTTCGGGTTCTCTTTTTCCTAATAAATTTAGGTTTGGACCATTAATAATGATGACTTTCATAGAATAAAACTAAGGATTCTTTTTTAAATATTCTTTCGCTCTCAAAATGGCATTTTCTCTAATATTAACATAGAAAAGATTGAAATCACCTACATGATAATTTTTAAATTTTATGAAAGCACTTCCAAAAAACTTAGGCTTATCAACCCAAAGTACACCATCATGGACTTTGGCACTCACTAACTGTTTTTTTACTTTTTTAAATTTATATAATACAGCACCTTTATTTAATTCTTTAGGAGCATATTCCGTGCCTGTTGTCCAAGTTAATGGATTAGTTACAATAAAATTATTACCAGGTTTATGATAATCTGGAACAAAATCTTTTTCCCAGGTTCTCCATGAACAAATGCAGCCAGTTTCTGAAGGAGTTTGACAGCCTCTAATTTCTTTAAAATAATCACTGGGTACTTCCATTCCAACAGTATATGCTGCAACTAATTTTTTTTGAAGCGGCTTCCCATCAAAAAACTCAGTCATTAATGGTCCAGCATGTGTAGTTCCTTGGCTATGTGATGCTATGATGATAGGCCGCCCATTATTATAATGTTCTAAATAATATTCAAAAGCTTTTTTTATATCAGAGTAAGCTAATGCAAAAGCTTTCTTCTTGGTCTCTTTGTCTTTTGTGAAATATGCATGAATATGTGCCTGGCGATATCGAGGAGCAAAGACTCTTCCAGCACCATTAAAAATGCTGGCTTGATTTAATATAGCTGATTCATCTACTTTTTTATTAAAAGCCTCATCATCTACAGGGGCATTCCATTGATTTTGATCTTTTTCACTACCCATATATATAGTGGGGTATAAAAAAAAGACATCCACTTTTGCTGTAGCTTGATTGTCGTTAAAGTTTTTACCAGGTACTCGATCTGCCATATCTTCCTTGTCAGGATGAGCTGCCCAATATTTCATTTGAGTATAATTAGGAGCTGTATGAATAGGACCATTATCAAAATTGGTTTGTGGTAACGTTCTTTTATTAGAACAAGAAGTGAAAACGAAAAAAATTAAAAAGAATAAAATAACGCGTTGCATGATTTGTTTTAGGTTTATAAATCAAGAATAAATATTCTTATGTTAGAACGAAATAAAAATGACATTGTTAACACCAAAGGTCAACTATTGTTTTCGCCGTGATGAAAATATATTCCCTTGCCGCTTTAGTGACAATTTCTTCCTCATCATCAGAAAGCCAATCTTCAATAAAAGCTAATAAATCTTCTTGGGGAGTATTCTCAAAAAAAAGATCTAATTTGGTACGAAAATCAGAGTTAGAAATATCTTCAATTTTTGACCAATTTTTTTCTTCCGCTTCACTGATATCATCTACATTAATTGCGCGAGGTTCTTGCCCATCATTTACTTTTAAATATGATTTACGGATGACCATAACGATATACAAAAGAAGATTTCTCTCTTCATCTGTGAGCAGTTTTAAATTATCAGAAAAAAGGTAACCGAGTACAATAGGTTGCTTTTTCTTGAATTCTAAAATGTATTTTTCATATCCTGCTTCATTTTGAGATCCTAAGGATTCTGCTGCGGCTTCTATGATTTTTTCTGGAATCATTGTTAATTTGTATTAAATTATTGTGAAAGCAAATTAAAGAAAGTTAATCCACAAAGTATCAATAAGATTGGCATTATCTTCGTTCGTAATACTTTGAAGATTATCCAACAAAAATTATACTACTAAACTCAATTTATAATGAAACGTGCAATACTCGTTCTAATTTTAGGCATTCTGTTTATCGCAAAAGCAGTTTCAGCTCATTCCAGCGATCAAGATCCTATTTCTTTAGAGTCGTTTTTAAAAGAACATTATCCTCAAGCTCAAAAAGCTGAAGAAGGATTATATTATGTGATTGATGAACAGGGGAATGGGCAAAAGCCAAAAGAAGCTGATTATGTAGTTCTAGAATTTGAAGGAAAAAAATTAGATGGAACTATATTTGACAAAACGGATGATGAACCTTTTGTTTTTCAAGTAGGGTATAGACAAGTGATCAAAGGTTGGGATAAAGGAGTTCAACTTTTTTCTGTAGGCAGCAAGGTTAAAATATTTTTAGCACCTCAACTGGCTTATGATAAAGTAGGGGCTGGAAAGTTAGTTCCACCAGATACTCCTGTAATGTTTGAATTAGAAATTTTAAAAATTCTAAACGATAGTCAATACGATCAATATATGGTTGAATTGGAAAAAAGAGAAAAAGAAAAATATCTAAAAAAGATAAAAGATCAGTTTGAATTTGATAAAAAAGCGATTCATGAATACTGCATGGATAATAAAATAAAAGCGAAACGTTCTAGGTTAGGTGTAAGTTATGAAGTAAATAAAAAAGGCAAAGGTGCTTATCCAAAAGTAGGCGATAGAGTCACGGTTCAGTATAGAGGCTATTTGTCTAATGGAGAAACTTTTGAAGAGAATTCTGAAAAGAAACCTTTTGTATTTATTGTAGGACAAGGTAGAGTGATTAAAGGACTAGATGATGCAATACTATCATTTAATCAAGGAGCAGAAGGAACAATTTTAATAACTTCAAAATTAGCTTATGGTCCAATGCCGATAGAAGAGAAAGGAGTTAATATACCCGCACATTCTATTTTAATTTTTAACCTTAAGGTTTTAAAAGTAGAATCACCACCCGCACTTGAACAAAAGAAATAATCTAAATTTTTAAAAAGCTCAAATGATCCATTTGAGCTTTTTTTTATTCAGAAATTTACAATTCGTATAAAAGAAGTCAAAGGCATTGACATAGAAGTCTAATGATTATCTGAATAATATTAACTTTGCAGTTCATAATTAAGAAAACAAATCAATGCCAAAGAAGCTCTCCATCATCATGCCTGCTTATAATGAAGAAAGAACCATTCATTATATTTTAGATAAGGTCAAAGCAGTTGAATTATTAGAAGGGATCGAAAAAGAAGTGATCATTACAAATGATTGCTCTAAAGACGATACTAAAGGAGCTATTGAACGCTACATGAATGCCAACCCCGATCTTAATATTCGATACTTAGAACATGAGGTTAATAAAGGAAAAGGAGCGGCTTTGCATACAGGAATAAAACATGCTAAAGGAGATTTTTTAATTATCCAAGATGCAGATTTAGAATACGATCCAGAAGAATACAATATTCTTTTAAAACCCATTTTAGATGATTTTGCTGATGTAGTATATGGATCTAGATTTATAGGAGGAAAACCACATCGAATTTTATTTTTTTGGCACTCCATTGGGAATAGATGGCTCACATCATTATCCAATATGTTTACCAATCTGAATTTAACAGATATGGAAACCTGTTATAAATTATTCAAAACAGAAACGATTCAATCTTTAACCTTAAAAGAAAATCGGTTTGGTTTTGAACCTGAAGTAACAGCCAAAATGAGTAGGATCAAAGACATCCGAATTTATGAAGTAGGAATCTCTTATTATGGTCGTTCTTATGAAGAAGGTAAAAAAATAGGTTGGAAAGATGGTTTTAGAGCCATTTATTGTATTTTAAAATATAATATTTTTAGCAAATAATGGCTTCTTCTAAAAATGGACCTTCCTTCGATTTTAAAGAATTGGATCAAGAAGGAATGGAATCATTAGAAGCAATAGCTTCAGCACCCAACTTAAATCAATGGATGTATGAAACGATTTCAAAAAATTTAAAAGGGCATACATTAGAAATAGGATCGGGTATTGGTAATATTTCATCTCAATTTACAGCAAATCATAGAAAAATCTTTCTGACAGATATTCGGAAAAATTATTGTAATTATCTCCGAAGAGAATTTAGAAATAATGATTCGGTTTTAGGGATTGAAGAATTAGATATTGTCCATTCAGAATTTGATACGATTTACAAAGATAAATTGGGCTCCTTCGATGGAGTTTTTGCCTTAAATGTTATTGAGCATATTGAAGATGATCAATTAGCCATTCATAATTGTAAAAAATTATTAAAACCAGGAGGCAAGTTAGTCATTTTGGTACCTGCGTACCAATTGCTTTATAATCAATTTGATAAAGGATTGATGCATTATAGAAGATATAATAGATCTACATTAAAAGCATTGTTTAATAAAGAAGACTTAAAAATTGAAAGAGCACAATATTTTAATTTTGTCGGAATTTTTGGATGGTTTTTTTCAGGGACTATTCTTAGAAAACAAATAATTCCTACAGGTCAAATGAAAATTTATAATGCCTTAGTTCCTATTTTTAAAATCATTGATAAAGTATTAAGAAACAACATCGGTCTTTCCGTTTTCGTTGAAGGAGTAAAAGAAAAATAAATGAAAAGAATTATATTTTTATTCATATTATCCTGTTCCATTTTATTTAATTCTTGTAGAGATGCAGGAAATGGAATCGATATGATTTATACAAGGGATTTTAATATTCAAGTAGGTTCTAACACCTTTGATACTTATTATACGGAGTTTTTAGTGGATGCAAATTGGGCAAATTTTTTAGGAACACTAACCGAAGAAGATATCGATCGTATCACGCCCTCTTTTGCACGTTTAACAAATAATGATGGAATAAAACTAGATTTTATTCGTAGAGCAACCATTCAAATTTTTCCAAATGAAGATACGACGCTTACACCTTTAGAGATGTGCTTCAGAGAAGACGTGCCTCTAAACAATGGAACAACCCTAGAATTGATTCCTGGAATAGCTAATTTCAAAGAAGAACTTACAGATGATGAATTTATCTTTAGAATTGGATTAAATTTTAGAGAATTTCCTCCTCAAACCTTTAGAGTTGTCTTGGATATGGGATTTCAAGCATTTCCTAAATAATAGATTTTAACGCTTTCTAAAATTTACAAGGGATCGAAATCAATATTAATTGATAAAAAAGAATACTTTTGCAATTCTAAATTTTAGATAATTATATCCAATGACATCAGCTTTACTTATACAATTTATTATTTTCATTGTTGCCTTAGCAGCTTTGTTAAAAGCTTCTGACTGGTTTGTAGATTCAGCTGAAAAAATTGGATTGTCTTGGGGAATATCTCCTTTTGTTATAGGGGTAACAATCGTTGCTTTTGGTACATCATTGCCTGAACTAGCTTCTTCAATTGCGGCAGTAATGGGGGGAGAATCTAAAATTGTTATAGGAAATGTTGTCGGTTCGAATATTACCAATATTGTTTTAGTTTTAGGTTTAGTAGCAATTGTTGCCAAACGGATTCCTGTCGATTTCAAGACTATGGATCTTCCTTTATTGTTAGGATCTGCTTTTTTATTCTGGTTTACACTTCAAGACGCTAAATTTGAAATTTGGGAAGCAATCTTATGCTTAGCTTGCTTAGTGATGTTTTTGGTCAGTTCATTTTCTAGTAATGAAAATGATGGAGATGAAGAATTGCCTAAGTCAACTGGTAAGGACTTCCTCTTTTTATTTCTAGGAGGAGCTTTAGTTTGGTTGGGTGCTAAATTTACAATTGAAGCCATTCAAAATATTTGCACAGAGACAGGAATTAGTTCAGGATTTATTGCTCAAACTGTAGTAGCTTTAGGAACTTCATTGCCAGAAGTAGTTGTTTCTATCAGTGCAGCAAGAAAAGGTCAATCTGGAATAGCCGTAGGAAATGTAATTGGTTCTAATATTTTTAATACCTATGCGGTAATGGGTATTGCGCGTTTATTTGGCGATTTAATTGTAGAAGATAGCATACTTCAATTTTCATTACCCTTAATGGTAGTGTTGACAGTAATGCTTGCTTTTATGGTGTTAACTTCTAAAATTTCTAGATGGGAAGGAGCTTTACTACTTGTCTTTTATGCCTTCTTTATCATTCAATCTATTTTGTCATTATAAATTTTTAGAGTTTTTCAACAAATACGACATCTTGAAAATCATCTTCTTCATGTCTCCTTTGTCCCAAACTCCAAAAGCCATGAATTCGATGTATAGGTTTTAAACCCTTAGCGGTTAATAAAGTGTCTTGTAAATATTCTTCTGTGTATGCTACGTTCGCGGATTTTACCTTTTCGTCCATGAGTTTATAATGTCCAAAATCATATTTAAACTGAAAACTATTCTCTGGATTTTGTTGTGCTTTGGACGTTTCATTAATAATGAAAAACGTAATGATGCCTTTTCCTCCTTTCTTTAAAACTCGACTCACTTCACTCATATAATGGTCTACCTCTTCTGGAACCATATGCGTGAAAACAGAATTAATGACACATGAATCGAAAGTGTTGTCAGGATAAGGGAATGTAAATTGAGTAGGATCTTCTCCATCTGAACGATAAAGATCATTCATTAATGGAATGTATTGAAATTGAAAATTTGGATGTTTTCTCGTAATGTTTTTTTTACACCAATCTACGCCCATTTTTACAACATCGAAGCCCTCATATTTTCCTTCTTGATTTAAATATTCCGTTAGCGGAACAGCAATTCTACCAATACCAGATCCTACATCAACAATAGAAGAATGCGGTTGGAGATCACAAAATTCCTTCAGTTGTTTGAGTCTTTTATAGGATTCTTTTAAATAATCACCAGAACCAGTATAAATAATTCCTTTAGGTGGTTGTAAAGAATGTCTTTTACCCATTAATCCTTCATAAGTATCTACGGGTAGGTAATACACTTTCCTAGCCCAATATCGTAATGAAGGAGGTAATGAATAAAATATATTTCTTAGCATAATTTTCGGAATTGAAATCCAAATGTAAGTACTTTTTGTTACTTCTTGATAAGGAGAAAAATCATTTGAAAAGAAATAAAAAGATGAGAAAGGGTTATTTCTTTTTGTAGGAATTAAAAAAAGACCAAATTCTCATTTGTAAAACTCCAAAGATGGCTTCTTTGAATATTTTCATACTCATTTTTGAAACTCCTTTTTCTCGATCAATAAAAGTAATAGGAACTTCTTTAATTTTAAAACCTAACCGAGTAATGGCATATTTCATCTCGATTTGAAAAGCATAACCAATGAATTTAATTTGATCTAAATCTAGAGTTTCTAATACTTTTCGGGTGTAGCAAACAAATCCGGCAGTAGGGTCTTTAACTCTCATTAATGTCATTATTTGAACATAAATGGAAGCCCCTCTGGAAAGAATAATTCTATCTTTTGTCCAATTTTTTACATCACCTCCCTTAACCCATCTTGAGCCAACAGCCATATCTGCACCTCTTGCACATTGGTTGTACAATTCGATTAATTTTGCAGGAGGATGAGAGAAATCTGCATCCATTTCGAAAATGAAATCATAGCCATTTTTTAAACCCCATCTGAATCCAGCGATATACGCAGTCCCTAAACCTAATTTACCTTTACGTTCTAAAATATGAAGCTCTTGTGTGTATTCTTTAGCTTTTTTATCTTTTACGATTTGAGCAGTCCCATCAGGAGAACCATCATCTACAATAAGAATATGAAAATCATTATTCAATCGAATGACCGCATCGATAATATCAGAGATGTTTTCTTTCTCGTTATAAGTAGGAATAATGACTAGACGGTCTGACAAAAGCTTTTTTTTAATTGAGGTACAAAAGTAAATATATTATGTTTTGGGAACAAGTGAAACTAAAGCAAATATTGTTCCACCTAAAAGACGGTTTGAATTGATAAATGATGCAATTAAAAAAGAGGCTTGAAAATTGAATTTCAAACCTCTTTTTTAAATATTGAAGTTTAATTTATTGTTTAACCACCTTAGCTATTGAAGTTCTACCTTCAATGACAATTTGAAGGAAATATACTCCAGTAGGATAAATCGATAAATCTAAAGTAGAAACAGAATCTTCTGTTAATTGTTGGGAAATCCTTTTACCAGTTACATCGTACAAAAATAAATCAGCCTTATTGAAGTTTTCTGTACTTAGATCAATTCTTATTATATCAGAAGTGGGATTTGGCGAAATTGAAAATGCTACTTCTTGTTCTATGTTATTCAATCCTGTTACAATAGAAATAGTTACTGGAATGCTATGAGTAGAAGTACCACAATCATTAATAGCGTAAATGGTTATGTCGTATGTTCCAGAATTTTCATAAACATAATAAGGCGTTCCTCCAGGGTGTAAAGGAGTTCCATCTCCAAAATCCCAGTAGTAATTATCTTCACCAGAAGATGCATTATTAATATAGACGGTATCATTACTAACCGTATAACTAAAGTCAGCTATAGCTAATGGATTAATGTTTAATGTAGCTGTTGTGGTTGTAGCCATTCCAGGGCAATCATTGCTTGCCAAACATTGGAATTGATGTCCATTCATACTAAGATCAGCTTGAACTACTAAAGTATTAGACGTAGATCCTGAATAAGTAGCATCATCAGAAAGATTATTAAAGCCAGCACCATTATCTAATTGCCACTGATAAATTAAGTTTGATCCATTAGCAGAAGTAGTTAAAATAAATTCTTCTCCTTCACAAATCGTTTGGGTCATAGGTTCTAAATCAATCATAGCTGAGCTACTCACTTCTAATAATACTTCTTGGGTTTCGAGAACATCGTCACAACCTCCTTCAATTATACAAGAAACGGTATATGTTCCAGGACTTAAGTTCGATAAATTAAGATTTCCTGAATTTGCTCCAGTAGTACCTGATGTATTACCAATATTCGTATAACCAGAGCCATCATTGATTTGCCATTGATATGAAGTTGCTGTAATATCAGTCATCACAGAAAATAGGGCAGGATCACTATCACAAATTGAAACTGCATTAGGTTGATCTGTGATGGCAATATGCTCCACAGGTATTCCTTCTATTATGCCAGGGAAAGTAGAGAAAGTTCCTGTTCCTCCAGCTAAGGCAGACATTGTTGAGCCATTACAAGAAGTACCATTAATAATTGTACCAGGTAAACCACCTTCAATAGAAATAGAAACATCAGCAAATGGAATGTCAGTGTAAATGACACCGCCGCCACCGCCACCGCCAGTTCCCATACAAATATCATTGCCTAGAGCATTCATATCACAACCTTTACCACCTCTGGCTTCAAGAAATAAACCATAGGTTAAAGTAGGGCAATCAATCATAATCGTTCCTCCGGCACCACCACCACCACCACCATCAAAACCAGGTGTTGCGAAAAGAGTTTTACCATTGGCACGAATATAATTCCACCATCCTATTATTTCATTGGCTTTAATATAGATTATACCTCCTCCTACAGCTCCATCTGTACCACCACCTTCGAAAACGGCATCATTATTATCATGACCAGCTCCACCGCCGCCACCCATAAAAAGGCGATTTGTAATATTTAAATTTGCATATCCACCTCTTCCAGAAAAAAGACCGATACAAGTAGTAGGAGTAGGGGTAAGGTTTAAGCCTCCAGTACCTCCACTACCAAAATTAGATCCACCACCACCGCCAGTGTTGTGGTCATTTCCGCCACCACCACCAGTTGCTAAAGCTCCTCTACCTTTCTCTTTCCCCGGTATTGTATCTGTAATTCCCTCTCCTTTTGTTGCTCCTCTAAAATTTCCATAAGGATAGTAATAGTCTGTGAATTCTGTAGATGCACTACATTCACTAGGGATCGTTTCTCTTACGCCTCCTCTAAAACCAGATTCGGATGCATCAATATTAAAATCTAAACTTAGTGTACCAGCTACTTCAATAGAAATAACTCCACCTTTTACCCCATTCCAAGGCATAGCATAAACAGGAGCCGTTAATGTTACATCTTGATATTGTGGCATGCTCACAATTTGAACAAAACCTGAGACATTGTAAGAATTGGTTAAAAGAGTGGATAAAATAATATCATTTCCTGTAACAGATTCTATTTGTGCTTTTTCATATAAACCTGCACTATTTATATTGGTGATAGAACCAAAAGTACTCGAATTAGTGGTATCAATAGAAGCCCCTTTCATCTGAATGATCATAATGAAATCACCTGCGGCAAATCCAGTTGCATCGTCTACAGTTAATGTTGGATCACAAATATTTGAATTATCAATATTTATTACCGCTCCATAATTATTAATAATTCCAGAGATTGGCGTTTGCGCCATTCCGAAAACTATGGATAAAAGTATGACAATAAGGGAAGTAAAAATTCGTATCATGGATAATATATTTTTTTGCAAAAATAGACAAAATTGCTTGTCACTGTTAAGAAACGAATAGAAATGACAAACTGTTAACCTTTATATCTAAAAATATATAGATATAAATTAGGCTGTTTATTTTTGCAAAAGAAGATCTATGAAAATTAAGAAAGGTAATCGTTTTTGAAATTGAATAAAAAAAGTCTATATTTGCGGTCTGTTAAAAATCTGGTGTCGATTTTATTTGAGGAACCAGGTTTGGATTATCCATATAATATAAATTTTAACGAAAATGGTAAGACTTAGATTACAAAGAAAAGGACGTAAAAAAGCACCTTTTTATCACATCGTAGTAGCGGATCAACGTGCAAAGCGTGATGGTCGTTTTATTGAAAGAATTGGTTCTTATAATCCAATGAC
>JAHDFV010000272.1 GCA_020627985.1 Saprospiraceae bacterium | reverse complement strand
ACTTCATTTCTGGGGTACTTTAATTGGAGCATATTGTGTATTCTGGCCAATGCATTATATTGGTATGGCTGGTGTACCGAGAAGATATTATTCATTCACAACATTTGACTTTTCTGATCAATTTGCTGCAACAAATGAATTTATTACGATTGCTGCAATTATCACATTTGGATTCCAAGTGATTTTCGTGATCAATTTCTTCTATAGTATTTTCAAAGGAAAGAAACAAACGACACGTAATCCATATGGAGCAACTACCTTAGAATGGACGACTCCAATTAATCCTGGACACGGAAACTGGCCTGGAGGAATTCCTGCAGTTCACCGTTGGGCATATGATTATGGTAAAATGGGAGAAGAGTTTATACCTCAAGTAGTACCTGTTTCTGAAAAGGAAAAAGTTTTTGACGAAGAACACGATCATTAATCAATAAGGTGAAATAAAAGAGTTGGCTAAACAAACTACATATCAAACAGGTTGGGAACCTCTACTTCAAAAAGTAGATGACTACAAGCAATTGGTTAAATTCCGATTGAACTTGATGGTAGTGATATCAGCAGTATTAACTTATTTCATCGCTTCATCTGGCTTTGCAACTTTTAGAGAAATCGCTTTATTATTTTTTGGTGGTTTTTTCGTAACGGGAGCTGCAAATGCATTAAATCAAGTTCTTGAAAAAGATTTTGATAAAATGATGAAACGTACAGAAGGTCGACCAATGCCAAAGGGAAGGATGTCTGTTTCTGAAGCAGTACTTACTGCTGGATGGATGAGTGTCCTTGGTTTAGTGATGCTTTCTATTTTGAGTCCTATTGCAGGATTATTAGGAGCATTTTCGTTAGTCATTTATGCCTTTTTATATACACCTTTAAAAAGGATTACTCCTTTTAGTGTAATCATAGGAGCCATACCAGGTGCTTTACCTGCACTAATTGGATGTGTAGCTTTTGAGGGAACAATAACTCCTTTAGGATTATTATTATTTGGAATTATGTTCTTTTGGCAATTCCCTCATTTTTGGGCCATTGCTGAATTAGCAAAAGAGGATTATAGAAAAGCAGGTTTTAAAATAATAGCAGATAATGCAGATGCTAAGACATTGGGTATTCAAGCATTTATTTATGCAAGCTTTTTATTACCCCTTGTTGCAGGCTTATATATTTTTGAATATATGGGTTTGTTCAATTTGATATTCATGGTTATTTTAACCGTATTATATATGTGGTTATGTATTGGTTTTTCTAAAGAGAAAACCAGAAAATCCGCGTTGAAATTAATGTTTAGTTCTTTCATCTATTTACCAATGGTTTTCGGAGCATTGGTTGTACAACAATTATTGTAGAATAATGATGGCAAGACAACAACCAAGATTTGAAAACAACAGAAGTAAGATTCATCCATTGATGTTTATGTTATGGGTAGCTATTGCTTCTTTATGTATGATGTTTGCTGCAATGACTAGTTTTATTTTGGTGAGAGAATCATCAGGAAACTGGTTACAATTTACTATTCCGACTGTATTTTATATCAATACAGCAGTGATAGTTCTAAGTAGTGTTGCGTTGCATTTATCTTATGTTGGATTCAAAAATGGTAATGTAATGTTGTATCGAATGATGCTACCTATTGCCTTAGTGTTAGGTTGTGTTTTCGTTGGTTTACAATATCAAGGATGGATGGATTTAAATGGTATTGGAATTTATGTAACAGGTAATGCATCAGGAGCTATTTTAATGGTCGTTTCTGGTTTGCATGCTGCTCATGTTTTAGGAGGAATTGGAGCTTTAATATTAGCAAATATTCATGCCTTTTCATTACCATATAAGAAAACAGAAACAAGAAAACAAAGATTTGCCAGAACAGTAACGTACTGGCATTTTGTAGATATACTTTGGGTTTATTTGTTGATAGTATTCATCAATGTAATCTAAAGAGAATTTTTTTAATAGATAAAACAATTGAGTCATAATGGCTGAAGATACACTTGTACACGACGAAGAAGTTGCATTGCAAGATGAAGCATGGTCAGGAGGTAAAAAACCTTTTAAAGTCAGTTATGGAAAACTGATGATGTGGTATTTCCTTCTTTCTGATGCATTCACATTTGCAGGATTCCTTATAGCATATGGAACATTGCGATTTAGTTCTCCTACTTGGCCTGTACCAGATGTAGTATTCTCTACTGCACCTTTTGGCATTGAAAAGTATTTTACTTTTTGGGATGGACATGCACCTTTATTATTTGTAACCTTTATGTCTTTCTTATTGATCATTAGTTCTGTAACGATGGTTCGTGCTGTACAAGAAGGTCATAGAGAGAATAAAAGAGGAGTGACTTATTGGATGTTCTTGACCATTATTGGTGGTATAGGTTTCTTAAGTTGCCAAGCATGGGAGTGGTCAAATTTGATCTTTAAAGAGCATATGACCATGACTCAGAATCCTTTTGGAACTCATACGGAATCAGGTACATATCTTGAAGGAGATGGTCATCATATTCATAAAGGAGATACCTTTGATGCTGGTGATGGTTATTTAATTCATAAACATGGAGATTCATTTCATCCATTAAGTTATAAGAATGAAGCTGGTGAAGTAAAACAAATGGAAATGGGACCTAAAGCATTTGGTGCTTTATTCTTTTTCATTACAGGATTTCACGGTTTTCACGTATTCTCTGGCGTTGTCTTTTTGATTATTATTATGGTCAATGTGATGAGTGGTTTATATGTGAAGCGGAAGAATGGATATGAAATGGTAGAAAAAATAGGATTGTATTGGCACTTTGTCGATTTAGTATGGGTATTTGTATTCCTAGTATTCTATTTAATATAATTAAAGAAATTAATTCAAAGTTGAATAGGGATATTCAACAATAAAATGACTACAAAATTTAAATAAAATGGCAGGTCATAGTTACGAAGAGTCAATAAGTAAAGTATATAAAGGATTAGTTCTTTTAGCTGTTGTTACCTTAGTTGAAGTATTCTTTTCACTTTTAGGTAAAGGTCATATCATTCCTAATTTTGAGGATATGTCATGGGTACCTTATGTAATCGGATTTATCATTATTGTATTATCTGTTTATAAAGCGTATTTCATTATATATGAATTTATGCACATGAGGTATGAAGCAAAAGGAATGGCAATGACTGTATTATTACCGATGTTGCTTTTGGTTTGGGGAATTATTGCTTTTTTCCAAGAAGGAGCAATGTGGAATAATAGCAGAGAGTATGTTAAGAATAAAAATGAGATAAAAGCAGATAGTTATTTCTTAGAAGGAGAAGCTAGAAGAGATATAAAAATGATTGATGATGCAGGTCATCATAATCATGATGATCGTGGACATCACGGACATGATCATGATAAAAAACATGATGACCATAGTCATGATGCTAATGGTGGTCACCACTAATTCTTAGACATATTAAATAAAAAGGCGAGGTGAATATCTCGCCTTTTTATTTGGAACAAAGTCAATTTTTAATTGTTATAAATTAAAGATCAATTGAATGGAAAAACCAAGTACTTTTAAAAAAGTCATTACATATCTTGCTTTATTTTTATTCTTAATTGTATTACCTGCTGGATCTTGGCTTTTTTTAGATAAAGGAGCTGATTTTTATAGAGGAGTAATGGCAGAATTAGCAGATTATGGTTCAATGCCTGATTTCAAAACGTTTAATTCTCAGGGAAAAGAAATTGAGGATGAAAATTTCGAAAAGAAATTGACTATAGTAGGATTTTATACTGAAAATCAGAATCCAAAATCACTAGGCATGATGCGATATGTTTACGATCAGTTTACTGAAAATCCTGGAGTTGAATTTTTAACGATTAATACAACAAACAACGATTCTATTTTTAATTTTAATCGTTTTATAAAGCAGAATAAAATACAAAAAGAGAAGTGGCACTATATTCAATCTTCCTCATTCCATGAGAATATAAAACCAAAAGAAAATCATCCTATAAAAGAGAGACTTCTCTTAATCGATACGAGTCAAACTGTACGTAATTATTATCCATATACGGATACAATTAGTATCAACCGATTAATAACGACAATGTCATTATTAATGCCTAGACCTCCTAAAGCAGAAATAGTTTTTGAGCGAGAAAAAGAAAAATAAAATGGCAGATTTAGAAAAAGGAAAAAAATTAAGTCGAGTGGCATGGGTGCTAACTTTCATCGTTTATGCCTTGGTTTTATCTATGGGTAAATTGAAGGAATTTATGCCTGATGATTTAGATTTTAGTTTTTTACCTCCCTTTCATTCTACAATGAATGCATTAGTAGCATTATGTTTAATAGCAGCTCTAGTATTTATTAAAAAGAAGGATGTAAAAAATCATCAGCGATCCATAAATGTAGCTATGGTTTTATCTGTCTTCTTCTTACTTTCTTATGTTACTTATCATATAACAATGGATCATACTTCTTTTGGAGGAGAAGGAGCGATACGATATGTTTACTTTTTTATACTAAATACCCACATTATATTAGCTGGGATCAGTTTACCTTTTATTCTTCAAACTTTTGTTCGAGGGTATACTGGTCAAGTCGAAAAACATCGAAAAATGGCTAAATGGGTTTTCCCTATATGGTTATATGTAGCAATCACTGGTCCCGTTATTTATTTAATGTTATTGCCCTATTATTAGACCAATAAATAGATAGATTTCAGTATCTTTAAATTACAATTTGAAATAATGAAAAGAATATTATATATCAGTACAGCTTTATTGTTTTTACTAATGAATTCATTTTCTTTAGAAGCGCAATGTGCTATGTGTAAAGCAACAGCAGAACAAAGTGATGTTGTAGGATTGAATTTAGGGATTTTTGTTTTGTTTGCTATGCCTTATATTGTGGTGAGTACAATTGGTTTTTTATGGTGGAAAAATAAACGTAATATTGATGAAGAAAAAGAAGGATTACATTCCATTCAATCAGATCAATTCAATTAAAATTCATTAATAGATTTTACTCCGAGTAATTGATTAAATCGAATCTTTATTATTTGAAAATGAAATTCTTTATTTTCCTCAACGAATAGATTTTCGAAAAATCCTTACTTATTCCAATAAAAAATCCCATCATTTAAATGATGGGATTTTTTATTCAAATATTTTAAATTATTCAACAATAAATTTCTCTATTATTCTCCCTTTTTCTGTTGGAATCATTAGGAAATAGGTT
>JAHDFV010000271.1 GCA_020627985.1 Saprospiraceae bacterium | reverse complement strand
TTCTATAATTAATTTAATATTTTCATCATTTTCTATTTTAGGAAGTGGGTTTTCCATTAAACTTTATTTCCGCCAGTAATATCGACGGTACCAACTGTGGCTTGTCCTATATTAGTAGAATCAGCTAAGACATTTCTGACGATAGTATCAGCAGTATCACCTGTGTAAATTCTTCCATAGTTATCACCACTTACTTCATCTAAATTGACTAATGCCACAGGAGAATTAACATCATATGCAGTTGATGCATCCCTTTCATCATAATACCATCCATCATTACAGTAAATGCTAGTTCTGACATTTTCGGTTAAACAAAATCCTGGATCATCTGCATGTAATGTCCAAGATAGATTGGCTGGGTGTGTAATAATAACTCTCGGTTTTAACGGCGCAACATTAGAAGCACCATCTAAATTACCTGCATCATTTACGGCTAATGTATCAACTTGGGCGGACCATCCTTGAGAAGCTAATGATGAACCACCAAAAGTAGCTGAATTAAAGAACTCATTCAAATCATCAACATGTTGTTGTTCCCAAGTAACTGTTTGATAATCAACACTTGGTGTGGATGCGACGGGATTTATTCCACCAGTTACGTCCGTAACTACCGTACCTTCAATATTCATGTATTGTACAATACTAGAAGAACGTCCAATATCAACGTTTGCTTTGTCATCGATACGGGTAGAAATCGTATCAACATTTACTTGATTTACTGTTCCACCAGATGTATCTCCCCGATAAATATGTGGTGTTGGATAGACTGTAGAAGCTGTACAGCCATCAACACAAATTTCAATAGCACATAAAGCTTGTTGAACGTGTTGTGCAACAATATCGAATCCATTTACATTACACAAATTACCTTCGGAATCACATGCAATATATTTAAAATCTGTCAAATCTGCAGTTTGAATAATAGATTCACTCAGATCAATAGTGGTACCTTCGCTAGTATCTGTGTAAGTTACTGATCCAACGGGAGTTGAAGATTTAATTCTTAATAATCCTAATTTATGACACAATGTGTAAGCACCTACAGATGGTTCAGCAAATAATAATGCATATGAATTTTGAGATATAGTAACATCTGTTCCGTTTATAGTTACAATATCACCAACTTCCACACATGCGTCTATAGGAACCAACCAAATATCCCGCGGAGTGTCTTTTAAATTACAGAGTAATTTATCTAATCCTCCCCACGAACCACAGCCAGTTGATCCGGAACCTTGTCTACGTAGATAAACCTGAAATGAACTCATTTATATATTTTGTGATATAAAAAATAGAAAAAATATAATAGCAATGGACATTATTGTAAAATCAATATGTGAAGGTAGATTAGATGAAGATGTTTTTAGGGAATTTTTAGAAAAAGAATTTCCAAATCTAGAGTGGTATGAAACTGATTCTGCTTGGGATGGGTTTGAGATTGCAAAACATTGTAAAAGTAAACCTGAAATATTGGTAAAATTATGTGAAAATATACAAATAGATTTAGATCCATGGCTAAGTATAGCTAGAAAACATTTATGTGAAACTATCGATGATAAATTATATTTATATAAATCTGTATTTGAAGATGTGATATTAGATAGGTTATATTCGGAAGATTTTGATGAAAGATTTTGATGATTTATATGATGAAAAAATATCTAGAAAAGTTTTAACTTATGATGTTATAAAACGTATTTATTTAACAGAAGGTCACATAATAGAAGATGCAGATATGGCGTGGATACGGACTGATTATTTTCTTAATTTCATATTTGAAGAAAATATTAAGATAAATGATAATGTTTTGGAAAAAATAAAAGATTTAATGAAACCTTCTGATACTAATTATAAAATAATGATGAAAATAATTAATCAATCTTTATCAAGCTAAAACCCATGTATCAATTCCTCCTACAACTTCTAAACGATATCGAAGACCATCATTTGGATCAATCCTAAAAACAGCTCGGATATCATCTGGGGTTATTCCAAATGAAAGAGTTTCATCATCTTGATTTATTATTCCATTAGTGGTAGAACTGTTTTGAGATCTAATCTGATAATTTGGATTTGTGTCTCGAGATTGTGTTATTACTAATATTGGGACATCTGAAATAATTAACCCAGGATTTAAATCAGAAGTTAATGGTACACGTGATGCGTCTCCTACAAATACTTGACTAGTTAATTGGCCCGCCGCGGGATGATTCTGATCTGCTAATGTTGTAATTGGTGGAATATTACGGTTAATTTCTATAGTATATGAAGGGGTCGTATTGAGTGACTGTGTACCAAAATTCCACTCATAAATTTCAGCAGTTCCTCGATATGGAGAAGCGATTGCTATACTGGATTGTGCGTCATTATTGACGTTAGTAACCCTAAGTGGTTGCGCAACTACCTGAGATAATTTTTTTGTAGGCATTAAAGGTGTTGCTTCTAATCCTTGATTATCTGCACCAGAAAATGTCGAAACTCCACTATTAGAAAATATCCTAGTTGCTCCATCTGGTGAATATCTTGCATCGGATGCACCGGTTATAGTACTAATATCACTAACTGATCCCGGACTTGTAATAAAATTTCCTTCCGCACCGTCTCTGACAAAATATTCACTAAAAGTACCACCTAATTCCGCAGTCAATTGCCCAAATCTAGGATAAACAATTCCATCATCAGTCATAGGCATTATTAATCGACTATCATAAAAACCAGGACTTGCTGCACCCATTTGTGCATGTAAACATGCCATCATTAATTCTGAACCTTCTAATATGTATTCAATATTACCATTTCCGGATAAAGTTGTATATTCCCACGGTGTAAGTGTGATATCTGACTGTCCTAAAATCACATTACCGTTTCCATCAGTAAGTCTTATCGTATTAGTATATGGACCATTTAAAATGCGAATAAGACCGTTATTTTGCTCAAAATTACGAAACCCAAAGAATGATGTTTTTTTGAATGCTAATCCATATAACAGTAAAGGCATAGGTGATTCATTATTTCCATCAATTTGTTCACTAAATCCATAAAAACCTTTTGTTGAAGTTATTATTGCACCATTAGGTAATTCTGTAAAACATATAGGTTCTCCACGACGCATATTTTCTGTATAAAGTGGCACACAATTAAGGAAGTCTTCTCCATTAGAATAAACATTAACTACATTTCCTGAATCTAGTGATATACCTTGTACTTTTCCACTTGTTGTATAACCAACAGCTAGTACAGTTTTTGCTAATTGGCCATTACAAGCTAATGATGATTCTCTTTGTTCTAAATTACAAACTTGTTTACGTTTTATGGTTTCTTCTGCCTGGACTTTATTTTTTTGAGAAACTTTACAAAATAAACTACCAGTAATGAAAATCATATTACCTTTTTTAGATTTTATTGACTTTTGTGTGTAGTTTATATTTTTAATTTCATTATTTCCATAGATAGGTAGTCTTTTTGGTTTTCGACCGCAAAATGCTAACAATTGAGTAGGAGGTAATGGCATTATATTAATATATTTATATAGAAATCTAAAAGTCGTAGTAGTGTCTATGGTACAACTAGTACTGATAGTAGTAAACTTAGTTTAAATACTAAAGCAATTAATAATCCGATTCGATGAAAATAATTCTCGATTACTAAATAATCTGACTGTAAATACAGTCCCATTAGTTTTTTATCCAGAAGATGGTTCAAACCCTAAATCAATTGTAGGTCATTTTACTTACAGTTTTAATAAACTTATAACCATCTCATATACAGTTGCTAATACCCAATGAACCTATAGAAGATTTAAGTGTGTTTTTTTAAAACCATTAGTTCACTTTCAGTAGATAATTCATTAAGTGATTTTATGTGCGTAAAAAGTTAAGAGTGAACTTATGGATTAGATAATACTGGAGAATTTGAAGTAATCGATGATTATAATATAAATGGAACTGAACGTGATATTGTCGGAACCATAATATGTTTATAATAAATTATAACTAAATATTTTTTATTCATTTCAATTATATAAAGGATGTTATCTAAGGATGGGTGGAAATATTGTAAAAATTTATTTCCTGTTACAGTTTCGAAATTATCTATGAATGGTCTAGTTTTTAGAGAATTATATGCTGGAGTAAATGCATTTACACCTCCATCTAGTTTAGATCAAATTTCTAATTTAGGTCATGACAATATTTCACCAGCGACCGTTTCATTTTCACCTGAACAAATTTTTAACTCATATAGATACATAAATAGATTAGATGGAACTCCTGGTAATGAAGTTGGAGATCATAATAATACACCTGCTTATGAAACTATTGATTCTCCTACACCATCATCGACAAGTTTAGTACCATTAACTGCTATTGGTGGTCCTTCGGGACAAGCTATTTATTACTTTTGGCTAGCATCTGAAGAAGAATTATATTACAGAATACAATCTGGATTAACAATAAATTCTACTGGAGATATAATCGTAAATGGAGTAACTAAAGTAAGTTGGCAATCAGAAATACCACCACCAGTAATTATTGGATCAACATCACATGGTTGTGATTGTCCACTGAAAGTAACATTAAGATTATCTGCGGCGATTTCTTATGGTTTGACAGGTAACCCACCTGATTTTGGATTTGAGGTATCACCTAATGGATCTGTCTGGTTACCTTTGAGTGAATTAAATGTCAGTTCAATAAAACCTAAATGTATTAATATCATAGAATGGATAGAAGAAAATAAACAGCCTACAGGTATACCAACTATTCCCGAATTACAACCTGTCGATTATGATACATTAGCGAAATCTATAGCTAGAGCACAACTATATTCAGTAGAATCTAGAGTAGAAACGTTATCTAGATTGAGCAACCAATATGTTGCGGGGTTAGCAGTACCTCCCGGTACAAGAGGTGAAATCAGTTCTATTCAAGATCGAGGATCCGGAAACGGTCATGTATCTCTTGGTGGCGAGTTTGATACTGGATTCCAAAATGATCCCATTCCAGACAATCCAAATGGTGCAGGTGATTTTGGAAATTATGCATTAACCGTTGGTGACAATAGTGCAGGTCTACGACTTATGAACATTGATCTTTCACAAGTTAGGTTTTGGACAAGTGATGGTCCCACAGGTCAAGCTGGAAATACAGCAGGTCAAGGAAATGGTATTATAACTGTTGTTTATACAATTTACAAATGCTAGTAAAATTGAATTAATA
>JAHDFV010000270.1 GCA_020627985.1 Saprospiraceae bacterium | reverse complement strand
AAGGTAAGGGTCTCTAACCCAAACAAATAAACACAAAAACTACTTTTAAACTAATTAATGATAAATATAGGTCAATTCATCTTTGTTAGTAAGGAGAGTGTTTAAATAATGTGACGTCAATTAGGTAGTTTACTATATATAAAGTTTATATTTTATTGAGTATTTTGCATATTTCTGTGAATAGATTTTTCAGTTTTTAAGTGAAATTTTATCATATTATTATTCGATTACTATTACTTAAGTACTAATTATTCAACTTATCTTTGATTTAAATTAAAAACATATAAAGATGCTAGTCTTATTATCACCTGCAAAAACTTTAGATTATTCTGATGTATCGTATTCTTTTCATTCGAAACCAAGGCTGCTGAAAGAAAGTGAAGAGTTAATTTCTGTTTTGAAGAAGAAAAAGAGTAAGGATTTGCAAAAGATGATGAAAGTCAGTGAAAAAATTGCTGATTTAAATGTAGAGCGGTTTCAAACCTTTGCAACTCCCTTCAATAAGAAAAACGCAAAACCTTCTGTTCTTGCTTTTAAAGGTGATGTATATACTGGTTTTCAAGCAGACGATATGGATAATGATGATTTGACTTTTGCTCAAACACATATCCGAATATTATCAGGATTGTATGGTGTTTTGAAACCTATGGATTTGATGCAGCCTTATCGATTAGAAATGGGGACAAAACTCCAAGTGAAAAAGGCCAAAAATTTATATGAATTTTGGGATAATAAAATAACACAACTCATTAATAAAGATATCAAAAAAGCAGGTGAAGCTATTATTAACTTAGCCTCAAAAGAATATTTTCATTCTGTTAAAAAGGATGAATTAAAAGGAGATTTATATACCATTAATTTTAAAGAAGAAAGAAACGGGGTATTCAAAATCATTTCTTTTAGTGCAAAAAAAGCGAGAGGTACAATGTCTAGATATATCGTTAAAAACAAAATTACTGACCCTGAATTATTGAAAAAATTCAAAGAAGATAATTATGCTTTTAATCCTGAATTATCCACTGAACGAAATTGGATTTTTACGCGATTATCTTCTAAATAAACAGAAATGAATGAACGACCTACGCCATAAAATTCTTATATTTTCGCTGTATTTAAAATATAAGGTATGAGGGCTGCTTTTTTTTTCATTTCATTTGCTATTACTTTTCTACTCATTTTTTTTCTGAATCGGACACTCTCAATTGGAGATACGTCTATTCCACCGATTGGTAAATTAATGAATCCTTATTCTGGATTTTGGCAAAATGCAGAAGCTACGGATTATTTACCCAATGAAACCTATGATTTTGCACCTCTAAAAGGAAAAGTTACAGTCCAATATGATGATAGAATGGTGCCTCATATTTTTGCTGAAAACAATGAAGATGCCATTTTCGTACAGGGATTTATTACTGCGCAAAATAGATTATTCCAAATGGATTTGAGTGCAAGAGCCACTCAAGGAAGATTATCCGAAATACTAGGAGAGAACGTTGTAAAAAGAGATATCAATCAAAGAAGAAAAGGGATGGTCTTTGCTGCAGAAAATGCAGTGAAAGCCTGGCAAGAAGATGAAGAGGGTTGGGAGTTATTAAACCTTTATTCTCAAGGGATCAACAGCTATATTGCTTCATTAGATCCAGGAGATATTCCCATAGAATATAAATTAATTGGAACAGAGCCTGAAAAATGGTCTCCCTTGAAAACAGCTTTATTTGTAAAAGCGATGGCTGCTTCATTAGCAGGTGTTCATTATGATGTAGAAGCGACGAATTCTATGAAAAAATTCGGAAAAGATACCTTTGATTTTCTTTATCCTAGGTACATGGAACGACAATCTCCTATTATTCCTAAAGAGAAAAAATGGACTTTTACACCCAAGCCCATTCCAAATGATAAAACAGAAAATGATGTCATTGATTATTTTGATTATAAAATATATGACCGTCCTCCTGCTGGAATTGGTTCAAATAATTGGGCAGTTTCTGGTACTAGAACAAAATCTGGAAATCCAATTCTCGGGGGCGATCCACATTTAGGATTAACACTTCCTTCGATTTGGTATGAAATGCAAATTAAAACGCCTGATATGAATGCATATGGTGTTTCTTTACCTGGTATCCCCTTTATTGTAATTGGATTTAATGATCATATTGCTTGGTCTCAAACTAATGTTGGTCATGATATCACAGATCTTTATCAAATTAAATGGAAGGACGAAAAAAAGGATGAATATTTATATGATGGGGAATATAAAAAAGTAGAATATAAAGTAGAATCTTATATTGTAAAAGATAAAGGAATTACGATTTCTGACACTGTTCGATATACAATATGGGGACCTGTACTTTATGAATCTGATGAAAGAACAGATAAAGATTTGGCTTTTTCTTGGTTAGCTCATCATGCTTCTGATAAAAATGAATTGCGTACATTTTATGATTTAAATCAAGCTCAAAACTTTGATGAATTCTATAATGCTATAAATCCATATAATGTACCAGCTCAAAATTTTGCTTTTGCTTCAAAAGATGGAGATATCGCTTTGCGTATTATGGGACAATTTCCTTTACGAGAAAAAAATCAAGGTAGATTTGTTAGAGACGGTAGCTTGTCCTCTTCTGCTTGGAAAGGATTTATTCCTAAAGCGCATATTCCAATCATTAAAAATCCAGAAAGAGGTTACGTTTCTTCTGCCAATCAACATTCTGTAACTCCAGATTACCCCTACGAAACGTTGCGTGAAATTTATGAAGAATATAGAGGACGATCTGCTAATCGATATTTAGCCAAAAATGATAAAATGACCATTGAAGATATGATGGCCATGCACAATAGTAATTATGATATTAAAGCAGAAGAAGCTTTACCTCTATTATTATTAAATTTAGATAGTGCCCAGATTAGAAATAATAAATTTTTAATTGATCTTTTAGAAAATTGGGATTTCGTTTATGATGCTGATACTCAAGCAGGAACTTTTTTTGCAAGATGGTGGCAACAAGTTTATTGGGGAATTTGGGATGAAATGAAACCTGATAATTATAGTTATTTACCTCCAAGTTCAGGTCGGACTATTACCTTATTAAAAGAAACTCCAGAAAGTTCTTTTTTTGATAATCAATCAACATCCGAAAAAGAAACCATAAAAAATATAATCACCGTTGCTTTCATGAAGGCAAAAGAAGAATTGGGAGAGGACATTCCGATTTGGACAAAACATCAAGGATCTTATGTGGCGCATTTAGCTCAAATCCCTGCCTTTGCTAGAACAAATATTGGAGTAGGAGGTGTTCATTCTGCCCTCAATGCCATGACCGATGTTCATGGTCCTTCTTGGCGACAAATTGTGGAATTAGGAGATGAAGTCAAAGCTTATGTATCTTATCCAGGTGGACAATCAGGAAATCCAGGTTCTAAGCATTATGATGATTTTCTAAATAAATGGGCCGAAGGAAAATATTACGAAGCCTTGTTTATGAAAGATGAAAATGATCATTCAAGGATGATGACCTCAAAACAAATATTTAAGTAAAAAGATTATCAATTAAATAATTTATAGTATAATTACGTAAGATTCCCTCTTGAATTAAATATGTATTTTTTATAGAATATATCACCCTTTGATATAAAGATTCTTTTATTAAAATTACCATAATGTACCCCATTCATTATTTTAATTTTAATAAAAAAAATTATTAACTCTTTCCTTATACTCCAGAATTCATATACTCCAATATTCAACTTTAGGCAATTTTTTATTATTTAAAGAGGAATACTTATGAGAACCGTATTGATTTTTTTAATTATCATTTTATCTAATCCAGTAATAAAAGGACAAGTTTGTGGTTCTTACTTTAAAGAAAGCTTACCACTAAAACCTGGAGAAAAATACGAATATATAGATCGTTTCGGAAATGAATATACTGAAGCGGAATTACGAATGAATGAGGAAGCAAGTACTGAAATTTGTACCGCTGGGCATTTTAAAATAGTATTTGATGGATCAGTGAATGATGCTGATATGCAAACTACAATTTGCAATGTATTCAATTACATTTCAACACAAATCGGAAATCCCTATGATAGAGAAGTAATAATAGGTGTAAATTTTTCAAATTTAAGTAATAATGTTGTAGCAGTAGGGTCACCAATCTTCTCATATTTTACCTGCGGATTAGTAGATAACGCTGTTTGGGAATTATTTACTACTGAAGCAGGAACAACCTCTAATAATTTAGGAACACATGGAACAATAATATTAAATGAAAATTATAGAAATAATTTCTTTTCCTGTGTAAATCAATGTACAAATGGAATAAATCCACCAACAACTAATTATGATTTATATACAATAGTTTTACATGAAGCACTTCATGTTTTAGGAGTAGGTTCATTGATTAATTTAAATGGATTGTATGTAGGAAGGCATACAAGATGGGATACACATCTTTATTCTCAAACAGAAAATTTAAATGTTTTGGATGATGAACCTTCATCACTTTTTGGTTGCTGTAGTGTTAAAAAAGTACATGATGATATAGTTATACCTGAAGGTTTAGTCTCTTTTTGTTCTAGTAATCCAATGATTACTGTAGGTGCGAATAATCCTAATTTACAAGTTAATGCAGCATATCCTATTAGTTTATCTCAAATAACAGATGGAGAACTTATGAATATTTTAAGTCATCTCTGTGATCCAATGTCTCCTATATATTTTAATGTAAATGGACAAGTAACCAGAGAATTAAGAGCAGAAGAATTATCTATTTTATGTAAATTAGGTTATCAATCTTGTGTGGTACCCAATAATGATTGTATACTTTATGCAGGTGATGATAATTATACCTTAGCTCCTGGAGAAGATCAAATTACGATTTCAATTTCTGAAGTATTATCAAACGATGAATTTTCAGGTGGAGAACCTAATTTTGAAATATTACAATATTGTGGGGATTATTTTTCTGATATAAATATACAAGAAACAAATACAGAATTGATTCTAAGCAATTTACCAATTGGTTACACAGAAATCTGTTATGTCATTTATGGTTGTAACGGAGAATGTATAGAAGGACATATTACTATTTTTAATCCTATGCCTTGTATTGAAGATGAGAATATTTGTGAAAAAATATGTAATGGTGGCTTTGATGGAATTACAACTGACTTATACTTGTCCTTGTCCTGAAGAATTGTTTGAAGATCCAAGAGGAGGTAAA
>JAHDFV010000269.1 GCA_020627985.1 Saprospiraceae bacterium | reverse complement strand
GTTGTGTCCTTTTCACAATGAAAAAACACCTTCCTTCACCGTTTCTCCATCAAAAAACATTTACAAGTGTTTTGGTTGTGGAAAAGGAGGCGATCCTGTGCGGTTTTTGATGGATCATGAAAACTATTCTTATCCAGAAGCCCTTCGATCTTTAGCTGGGCGGTATGGCGTTGAAATTCTAGAAAAAGAAACATCTCAAGAAGCCAAAGAAGAGCGGAAAGCGATTGATAATCTTTTCGCTTTGAATCAATATGCATACGAATATTTCATAGATCAAATGTGGAATACCGATATGGGCAAAAGTATTGGTTTAGGATATTTTAAAGAAAGAGGATTCAGAGAAGAAACGTTAAAAAAATGGGGATTGGGTTATGCTCCTGCTCAAAAAAACCACTTTTCTTTAGGTGCAGTCAATGATGGTTACTCGGATGAACAGTTAAAATCCATCGGATTAAGTACACAATATGGTTCTGATTTCTTTCGAGGAAGAGTGATGTTTCCTATTCGGAATCTCTCTGGAAAAATTATCGGTTTTGGAGGTCGAATTCTTGAAAAGGATGTCAAAGCAGCCAAATATTTAAATTCTCCTGACTCTGAGGTTTATAATAAATCTAAAGTACTATATGGTGCGCATTTTGCTCGGACAGCCATCCGAAAAGTGGATGAATGTATCATGGTAGAAGGCTATACGGATACTTTGGCTTTGCATCAAGCGGGTATTGAAAATGTAGTGGCTCCTTGTGGTACTTCATTAACACCTGGGCAAATTAGAATCATTAAAAGATATACACCCAATATTACTTTTCTATTTGATGGTGATGCTGCTGGAAAAAAAGCAGCGCTTCGAGGCTTGGATATGGTGTTGGAACAAGACATGAATGTAAAATTAGTCTTGTTACCTGATGGTGAAGATCCTGATTCTCTTTTACAAGGTTTAGGTACGGCAAAGTTTGAAGATTTTGTTGAACGGAATAAAAAAGATTTTATTCTGTTCAAGGCAGAGCACTTAATGGAGGAGGCTAAAGATGACCCTACTCGGAAAGCTAGCTTGATCAAAGAAGTGATTGCTTCTATTGCTAAAATCCCTGATCCGATAAAACGATCTGTTTTCGTTAAAGATTGTGCAGAATTAACTCGTACAGATGAACAATTGTTCTTTAATGAAATTAAGCGTTTATTAAAAATAGATATTCAAAAAAGAAAAGAAAAACAGGAAAAAGAGAAATCTCCACCTCCTTCTGATTTTCCATCAGAACATTTAGCAGGGCCACTTGATGCGAGTGATCCTAATTTACCTCCAGAAGCCTTTCTGCCTGTTCAAAAAGAAAAGAAAAAAACAGGAGACGAGTTTCAAGAAAAAGACGTCGCTCGAATTTTAATAAAATTTGGTGATAAAGTTATTGAGGAATTAGAAATGACTGTTGCTGAATATGTCATTCAAAATTTAGAAGATGATTTAATTCTTTTATGTGATTCCACTATTTACAAAGAAGTCATTTATGAATACAAAAGTGCCCAAATTCAAAATAAAGTATTGGGGTCAAAGCATTTTTTGACTTTACCCAACGAAGAAATTTATCAAATCGCTTTAAATTTTCAAATTGATCAATTTACATATAGTGAAGGCTGGGATAAAAAAGGATTGACTTTACAAAATCAAGTAGCGCCTGAATTAAATTTCACGAACGATACTTTACATACGGTCAATCGCTTTAAGTTAAAAAAGGTTCAAAAATTATTGGAACAAAATTTAGCAAAATTAAAAAATGCTAAAGATGAAAAAGAATCGACTAAAATCATTAAAGTGCATCAAAGGCTTACAGATATGAAAAAAGAATTAGCGGCTTTTTTTGGTTCTGTTATATTAAAATAATTTTCCTTGATTCATTACTCCATTTGGATCAAATATTTTTTTAATCTTTTTCATGTATTCTATTTCTACCTTACTTTTGGTATAATGTAAATATTCTTTTTTTAATAATCCCACTCCATGTTCCGCAGAAATAGACCCCTTGTATTTCTGTACAATTTCAAAAATTAATGTATTAACTTCTTTACATTTTTCTTCGAAAATTTCAAGTGAGATATTTTCGGGTTTTAATATATTTAAATGCAAATTCCCATCAGCAATATGGCCATACCATAAGACTTTAAAATCAGGATAATGTTTTAAAACTATATTTTCCGTTTCCAATAAAAAATCTTTAATATTTGAAATGGTTACTGATACATCATTTTTATAAGGCGTAAAAAAAGAAATAGATGAACTTATATTTTCTCGATACGACCACAAGTGTTTCATTGTATCCTCATCCGAAGCAAAAGCATCATCTAAAATCCATCCCTTTTGAAAAAGTTGTTGATATATAGAAAATACTTTTTTAGTATTTTTCCCATCATTCGATTCGAATTCCATAAGGGTATAAAAAGGATATCTCTTAGGTAAAGGTGAATTTACATTTGTATGTTCCATTACATAATCCAGGCATGGATCTGAATAAAATTCGAAAGCCAAAAGATCTATTTCTGATCGGAAACATCACATCAACAATGCATCTTAGGAATTCCAAAAAACTTCTTTTTTTTCAGGTGGCCGAATTAATTTTAATGTCGCTTCCACAATACAACCTAGCGTCCCTTCACTTCCAATAAATAAATGCCTGAAATCATAACCTGTTGCATTTTTAATTAATCCCTGATTTAAATCTAATATTTCTCCCTGACCCGTTACTACTTTTAAACCGACTATCCAATCACGAATCAAACCATATTTTACAACTTGAATACCACCAGCATTAGTCGCTATATTTCCTCCTATTTGGCTAGAACCTTTTGAAGCAAAATCAATAGGAAAAATTAATCCATTTTCTTTCGCTAAATTTTGAATGGTCTCTGTAATGACTCCTGCCTCTACTTTTATGGTTTGATCTATTTCATTAAATTCAATAACTTTATTCAAATGATCGAAGGAAATAACCACTTCATTTTCCTTAGCTACAGCTGCACCAGACAAACCTGTTCGACCGCCTGAAGGAACTAGTATAAAATGATGTTTATTGGCTAAAAGAATTATTTTTTGTAATTCATTTATATTTCTAGGAAATAAAATAGCCAGTGGATTGGGTGCATAATAACGCGTCCAATCTGTTCCATAATTCTTAAGAGCATCTTGATCTAATTTTATAATAGATGGATCAAGATTTTCTTTCAATATAGATATAATGGAAGGTATTTTATTCATAAATAAATCTAGAATTTGAATTAATATAAGTTAAAGTTCAGGGGATTAATTAATTTATTATTTAATCCAGCCCACTTTTTTTCTCCATTCATTATATTCTCCCTGTCTTTTTTCAAAATCATTTGGAGGCATTTGATTTTCTAAAGAAGCCTGCTTTCTAATTATTTTGGTTTGTTCTTCAATGGTATTCCAACCTAGTAATTTTCTTCTTTGGTTTACTTTTAATACATCATCATATTTCGTAGGATTTAATACTCCATTTTCATCCCAATCAAATGAAGTTCCATACAATTGATGATTCCCTTCTAATGTATTTATTCTATCAGATAAATAAGCTAGATTTTTAGGATTTGTTTCTTGTTTTTCAACTGCTTTTTCTAGAAAAAATAAACATTTTTTCATAAAATCGGGTTGCCCAATTGAATGCTGAATAATTAACCAAGCGGCATTGCTTGCTTTCTCACCTACTTTATTTTTTGTGGGATAGCCTATTTCATTAAAAATTTCATTTAGGATTTTTGCATTTCTGATATGCATTTTTTCCATTTCAGAATTATAACCTTGGTCTAAGGTTTTTAATCGAATGAGTTTATTTCGCAATACTAAATCATCTTCTTTTAATTGAATGATTTTATTTGCAATTTCTTGAAATTCCATTCGAAATAAATTTATTTATTTTTCGAATAATTAGAATGAATTATTTTAATTTAATAATAGAATAAACGGCTTCATGTGGTTTTCTAGAAACCATCTGGCAAATTAACAGGAATATCCACTCGATCATTATCATGAATAATAAATAATTCATTTTCGTTAATCATTGTTATTCCTTCCGCTTTATGTGGCATAAATAAAGGCGTAGTTGGATTCACATAGATTAAAGAAGCAGGTTTCTTATTATTATAATCTGACAAGGGTAAAGACCAAACATAAGATCCTAATTCTTGACTGCCTTCAGGCCCTAATTCATAACTGGTTGTGATATAAATAATTTCATTATCCATATCATAAACCATACTGGATAAACCTAGTTGATCCTTCGCTGAAGACGAATTTAATTGATAACTAATTTTTAAATTATCATCTAAAATTATTTTTTCATCCTTTATTTGATACGTACATTCTATTAACGTAGATGTGTAAGTTGGATTTTCATAAGCTACTCCTATTTCTCTCACTCCAAACACTAATCGGTTGGTCGGTAAAAAAGTAAGTCCTTCAATTTTCATATGATCCGATCCTAGAAGATTTAAGAATTTAGCTCTTAATGTTTTTGAACTTTTTATTCCATTATCTTCTGACATTTCAATATAATTAAATTCATTTTTTCGGATATCCCATTGCAATAAAGTATTAAAAGCATCCCATTCATTACTTTCAGTTTTTAAACGATCAAAACCAGACGTAATTAATAAATATTTTTTATCGAGGGTAAATGCAAAATCTTCTATTTTACGAATATCAAAAAATTCTTGTTGTTTTAATTCAAAAGGCGCATGTCTTTCTCCTTCTTTTAATTTATTAATATTAGAAATCATCATAGGAGAAACAACAGACGTGTATTTATCATTTCCTAGTAAAACAGAACCTTCAAATTCCTCTACTGCTGATAATTCACAATTGTAAATTGTACCTTTATCAAACAAGGTTCCTTCTTCAAAACAAGACATGATGTTTTCTTTAACGATAAATTCTGCGTAAATTTTATTGTCTTCTTCTAATATAGGTGGTGCTATTGAAGGATGACAAGCTGAGATGAAAACTATTAAAATTACTATTAAGGAATAATATTTCATGAAAATTATTTTATTACATACATTAAACGTATTGAAGTTGTTTAAAAAGTGGTTGATAAAACTAATAGTAAGTGCTTGGTTTCTAAGCCAAGATTTATATTTATTTTCGTAGCCATAGCTACTGGAATAAATATAAGCTAAGGATGATCTAGGAATCAATGGCTTACAAAAAGAATATTAAATCATTTTTAAACAACTTC
>JAHDFV010000268.1 GCA_020627985.1 Saprospiraceae bacterium | reverse complement strand
CGGGCAGCCGGATTGTTCCAAGACGAGATATGTTTATACTTATACAGCAACAGAAGGGAATGGAGATTGTGAATCTAATACACCAGCAACTATTTCAGTAGAAATAATTGCGAATCCAACAGCAGTAACTATAGGTAATGGCGGCCCATATTGTGAAGGAGAAACCGTTACCTTAACGGCTTCAAATTCTTCAGCTGATTATAATTGGTTTGGACCCAATGGTCAAATCATTTCAAATGATCAAAATCCAACTTTCATTGCAAATAACGAAGGAATCTATACTCTTATATTAGAAGATCCATTTACGGGATGTAGTTCTATGCCAGTTTCAACATTTGTTCAAATAGATGAAGTACCTAATGGAATGATCGTTAGTAATTCTGGTGAAACTTGTGAAGGTGGATCTATTGCATTATCTGCAACAGGTATTGCTGGTGCGATGTACCAATGGGATGGACCTGGAACAATCAATAATGATAATACTTCGAATGCATCTTTAACAAATGTTACTCTCGCTGATGAAGGTATTTATACTGTTGAAGTAACAGTTGGTGATTGTGTTTCTGAAGTGTATAGTACTTTTGTAAATGTAAATCCAGCACCAGCTGTTAATGCAGGTGAAGATATAGAAATAACACAAGGATCAAATGCAGTATTGAATGCTTCTGGTGCTGTAAGTTATTTATGGTCTCCTGGAGATAATTTAAGTAATGTAAATTCTCCGAATCCTGTATTTAACGGACCGATTGGAATATATACATATACGGTTACAGGTTTTGATGCTAATTTCTGTTCAGCTACCGATGAAGTAACTATAACAGTTTCACCAAATAATAATGTTGAATTTGTTGATTTATTTACGCCGAATGAAGATGGTGTAAATGATACTTGGACTTTGAAATATCTTGAAAATATCAAGGAATATAATTTAACAGTATATGCAAGAGGAGGGAATGTAGTATTAGATACGAATAATTATGAAAATGATTGGGATGGTACTTATGAAGGAAATGATTTACCTGATGGTACGTATTGGTATGTTTTACGAGATAAAAATACGAATGAAGTCTTTAAAGGTGCAGTTACCATTAAACGATAATTCAAAATCATCAAATTTTTAAACGAATAAATTTTATTGAAATGAAACAATATAATTTTATAATAATAATGGTTTTGGTTTTTGCTGCATTACAAGTAAATGCACAACAAATCCCAGTGACCAATCAATATATATTCAATCCATATTTATATAATCCTGCAAGAGCAGGGGAGTCTGGATTTTCTAATATTAATCTAAGTCATAGAAATCAATGGGTGGATATGCCAGATAGTCCCATTTCATTTATTGGAACCTTTGACACCAAGTTTAAAGATTCCAATGTTGGAGTAGGAGGGATGATCTTTTCAGATCAATCTCACCTAATTACTAATTATGGAGGAAGGGCTACTTATGCGTATCATATTCCATTTAATGAAGATAAAACTCACAGATTATCTGTAGGTCTTTCGGCAGGAGTAGTCAGTCAACGTTTTGATTTTACCAATGCAACAGTTGATAATGAATCTGATATTACGATTCTTGATCGAACAGATAATACGGTAAATTTTGATATGGCAGCTGGACTAAATTATCATTTTAAAGGATTAAATGTAGGGGTTTCTGTACCACAAATTTTTAATTCAAATTTGAAGTACAATGAAACGGGTAATTATGATAATGTAGAATTTAGTTTGGAACGTCACTTTTTAATTTCAGCAAGTTATTTAATGCGTTTTGGTTCTTCGAAAAGTATTTCACTTGAACCAATTGTATTAGCAAGGAAAGTAGCGGGTATTCCTTTACAATTAGATGCAAATCTTTTGGTAGGTTATAAGGATAAAGTCTGGTTAGGTGGAGGATACCGTTCTGTTAATTCTTTATCTGATGCATCTGCTGCACATGGTTCAGTGGCGGTGAGAGTGAAAGAAAAATTCATGATTGGTTATACCTATGAAGCAGTTCTAGGATCGCAAGCGAAAGTTGATTTAGGAAATACACATGAATTTACTGTAGGCTATCGCTTTGGAGGCAAATCTAATAAAGACAAAGAAATGATGGAGCGCCTTGAAGGCTTAGAAGGAAAAGTAGGTAATTTAGAAGGTCAAATCAATGCTTTAAAAAATGATGTAGAAGATAATAAATCGGATATCGATGCTAAAGTAGATGCACTAGATGAAAAAATAGAAAAAGGCATACTTAATGCTGAACAAATGGCTGCACTTCAAGCAAGAGTTGCTAAAAATGAATCAGACATTGCTGCTTTAAAATCTAATGATGCTGCTATGAACGCTGAAATGTCAAAAATCAGATCCGAGTTAGCTGCTACCAATGCTAAATTAGGAAGCATGAATCAAGGAAGCAAAAGCTCAGCCTTTTTAGATGCAATGGGATCTGTTCTATTTACAAAAGGATCTTCTGAGTTAACTGCAGAAGGTCGATCTAAATTAGATGCCATACACAGTAATTTAGTAGGAAGATCAGGATATACTTTATTTATATCAGGGAATGCTAGTTCAGAAGGATCTGAAGAATACAATATGGGATTATCGATGAGAAGAGCAAATTCTGTTAAGAATTACTTGAAAACAAGAGGAATTTCTGGGGGTAGTATTTTCTTATTACCTTATGGTGAATCTGTACCAACTGGTGGACAAACTGTTAATTCTAATGACAGAAGAGTTGATATATTTATAACCAATTAATAAATATTAATTCCAATATAAAAAAGCCGTTTCTAAATGAATAGAAACGGCTTTTTTATAGATGTAAAATACTATATGCAATAAAAAAAGAGCATTTGATCACAAATGCTCTTCAATATAATTTGAATCTTATTTTTTCTTTAATCTGGAGTAATACCTCCTGCACCTACCCAAATTGGATGCTTGCGAACTTTTCCCCCTTTTACTTTCTCTTCGTCCTTCTTTTCGATAATTTTACCATTAATCGATAACTTATCTTCTAGAATATTTAATCTTCTCCTCTTACGTTTTTTGAACCCCATTTCTAATAGTATTTAACTTGGTTTACTCTTAAAGTATTACTATGTTTCAAAAATATGTTAAATAATCTTCAAATGAAAGAAAATGTTAAACAAAATATGAAAATTCATCAAAATAATGATCGAGCACAATTGATGATGTTTCTATTCATTAAATATTACAACAAATTTTGATCCAAAATTTAAGATTGTTGTAGTTTTCGAAGCTGTTCCATAAAAGCAGCTCTTCGTCTTCTGGATACATCGATCATCTTTCCATCATCCATTACCAAATACCCACCTTCACCTTTTACAAACTTTGTGATACAGTTTAAATTAACCACATGACTTTTATGAACTCTATAAAAATTTACTGGAGTCAGTAATTTTTCATATTCTTTTATGGTTTTTGAAACCGTAATTTTTTCGTCTGTATTTAAAAAGATATGGGTATAATTATCTTCTCCCTCGCAACGAACGATGTCTTTTATATTGATAAAATAAATACCATCTACCGCAGAGATACTCATTTTTTCAAATGTATTTGGATTATTGAAATGATTAGATAATACTTCTAATCTCTTTTTCATTTGAGGAGATCTACCATTTATTGTTCGATCAACTGCAGCTTTAAGTTCTTCAGGATCAATTGGTTTTAATAAATAACCTACAGCGCTATAATTAAAAGCTTTTATAGCAAATTGGTTATAAGCCGTAGCAAATACAACTTCAAAATTAATTTCATCTAACTGATCTAAAATCTGAAAACTAAGACCATCTTTTAATTGAATATCTAGAAAGACAATATCTAATGGCTCTTTTTGACTTCGAATCAGTTCTAAGCCTGAAGCAACTCCATCCGCTTCTCCAACTACTTCTACCTCCTTACAATATAATTTTATAAAGTTAGTCAGTGTATCTCTACCACCTTGTTCATCATCTATGATTATTGCTTTTAATTGAGACATGTTTAGTTTTCTTATGTTAGATGTTGCATAAATATAATTTGTTTTTATTTAAATATGTTATTTACTAGAATCAAAAAGAGTTCAATCCGAAAATTATTTAAAATAGAATTAAAAAAAGAGATATTGAATTTTCAATATCTCTTTTAATTTTTGGATTAAAATGGATTCTTTTTAGCTTCTTTCCATTTCTTCTTGCTAATAAAATTATAGGTGATATAGGCATTAAATAAGTAATACCAATCTTTATCTTTACTATCACCTCTTTGTCCATTTTCAGGGAAAATAACCGTATTGCCTAAAATTTCTGAACGACGATCGGAAAGTTGAGCCGCAATATCTCCATTGGCAGCAGCGATTAAATCTTTATCTGCATAAGTGGTACTGACATCATCTAAATAATCAGTGAACGTTTTTCTAAATCCTAATTCCAATCCTAAAAAGAATTTACGATCTAAATTATACCGTAAATCGATACCAAAAGGAATACTAATTTGAGTTAATTTATATTCATCGCGATCTTCATATTCTGCTAATCCTTGACCTTCAGTCCCTAAAGGTTGAAGTTCATACCACTCCCCATTTAACTCTGCTTTAGGATTATAATTAAAAACAGAAACCCCTGCAAAAAGATAAGGAGAGAATTTTCTAAACGGCTGACCCTTTTTAATTAATGGAATAATATTTAATTGACCCGTAAGAGATAATTCAGCAATGTGAGATTTAAAATGCAAATTTCTATTGGTAAAACCCGAAGCATAATCATAACTAGAAATATTACCATAAGAAAATTGTAATTTTCCAGCAAAAGCAGGACTTATATTATATCGATAAAATAAACTCCCAGAATATTGGAAGCCTTCAAAAACGAATACTCCTTTTGTTAAATCGCCATGATATAAAAACGTACCTAAACCAAGACCTACTTCTGAAAATTTCTGCGCTTGAGCTGTATATATTGTTAATTGTAAAAATATAAGTAATACGAATACTTTTTTAAGAGATTTCATAATGATGATAAATTTTTGTAGTGAGTTTTTTTTAGGATGCGAATGTATTAAATTAATTAATAAATTATATAACTTCATTATATGATTAACAAATTCTTACTTCATTGATAATGAATGTATTATCATATTAATATTCTTTGTTATATTCAATGGATTGACAACGAATAGATAACTACTTATCATTAAACTTTTTTAATAATAAAAAGAGAATGAAATTATTATTTAAAATATAAAATTATAAATTTGCACTCTTATTTTCGGGATGTGGCGCAGTCCGGT
>JAHDFV010000267.1:597-5301 GCA_020627985.1 Saprospiraceae bacterium | reverse complement strand
CAGAGTTTAATCCATATAAAGCATCTCCATTATAAGAAACAGTTGCATCTGCATCACCATGAATATGCATAATTGGAACAGCCCTACCTGGAGAACAAGTGCCTGAAATAGAATTAGCCATCGTTCCAGCTTGTGAAGCAATTGCTGCAAATTTATCTGACATTTCACAACCTAATCTATGACTCATAATTCCACCCATAGAAAAACCACAGGCATATATTTTAGAAGCATCAGCACTATAATCGGCAATCATTTCATCAACTAATGTTGAAATAAAACCTAGGTCATCTGGATTAAACCCTAATGCAGAAAGATTAGAGCCATTATTCCAAGCAGTACCAAAATTAGGTGCTTCTAGTCCTTGTGGATAAACAGAAATAAAATTTTCTACATCACCCAATTGATTAAAACCCGCACCAGTCATACCTGAATTAGAACCTCCTAATCCATGGAAAACAAAGACGACTGGTAATTTTAACGTGCCATCATATGCAGGAGGGAGGTGAATAATATATTCACGTTGTTGACCATCGTAAATCATTGTTTCAGTCAAATTTTGTTGAGCAGCTAATCCAAAAGAAAAGCAAAGGAATAAAAGTAAATATTTATACATTTTCGAATTTTAAAATTAAAAGGAGCAATTTACGATCATAAATATAAGTAATTGAAAATCAAAAGAAGGGTATTACCTTTATGTTACTTTTGATTTAAATGAATTTTTAAGGTTTTACAATGCATGACTTCAAAAAGTAAACTCTCATTATTTCTTTATATCTACTTATTAATACCTAGTTTAATAGGATTGAGGATTATACCATATGAATATCGGTATGAATCCATGTCTATTTTAATAATAATCTCCATTCTTTATGCTTGGAAAAGGAAGTTTACTTGGAAAGAGCTTGGTTTTCGACGGAATAATTTCTTACCTGCCTTGAAATGGCAGTTAGGATTTGCTCTCTTTGTATTAATTTCAATCTACTTATTAATGCATTCAGGATTAGTAAGACGATTAGATCCTCCAGAAAATCCTTGGTTTTATGTGATGTATTTATTCATATCGGGCCCTGTTCAAGAATTTGTGTATCGTTCTGTCGTTTTTGCAGAATTAAATCAGCATAAGTATTTAAGTCCAATGATGAAGATTAGTTTAGCAGCTTTTACTTTCTCTTGGTTACACATCATTTATTTAGAACCCATTACCTATTTTAGTTCTCTAATGATCGGGTTTTGTTGGTCTTGGATGTATTATTATCGAATGAATTATTGGGCGATTTCTATTGGTCATGCCTTAATCGGTTTTTCAGCTATATGGTTTGGTTTAATTTAAATGAAATTCCTAGAAGAATTTATTCAAATCATTATTCCAAAATGAATAATTTCTATACAATTCATTTACCTTTGTTCATCATTAAAACATTCTTAAAAACCATCCATCATGTTGTTAGATGAAGTAAAGCTTTTTTCAGGAACAGAAACAAGATATTTAGCTGAAAAAATAGCTGATGCCTACAATGAGCCACTAGGTGAATTGAAAATTAACCGATTTAGTGATGGAGAAATTTCTCCTGTTATTTTGGAGTCAGTAAGAGGAGCATATGTTTTCTTTATCCAATCCACTTTTACTCCTGCGGATAATTTATGGGAATTATTATTAATGATTGATGCTGCCAAAAGAGCTTCTGCAAAATATATTACAGCCGTTATTCCATATTTCGGATATGCAAGACAAGATCGAAAAGATAAACCTAGGGTCTCAATTGCGGCTAAATTAAAAGCTAATATTTTACAAGCTGCAGGTGCAGATCGCGTTATGACTATGGATTTTCATGCGGATCAGTTACAAGGATTTTTTGATATACCTGTTGATCACTTGAAGAGTGATTATATTTTTATGCCTTATTTAAAGAATAAGAAAATGGAAAATTTATGTTTTGCTTCTCCTGATGTAGGGGGGGTAAAACGAGCAAGAACATATGCGAATTATTTTCAAACGCCTTTAGTCATTTGTGATAAGTATAGAAAAAAAGCCAATGAAATAGCTGAAATGACAGTAATTGGTGAAGTAGAAGGAATGAATGTTATTCTAGTAGATGATTTAGTAGATACTGCTGGAACGATGTGTAAAGCTGCTGAAATGTTGAAAGCAAAAGGAGCCAAATCTGTTAGAGCCATTTGTACGCATCCCGTTTTATCAGGTAAAGCTTATGAGAATATTGAGAAGTCTGTTTTGGAAGAGTTGATCGTTACAGATACCATTCCGTTAAAGAAAGAAATCTCAAAAATAAAGGTTTTACCTACCGCAAAATTGTTTGCTAGAGCGATTCGTCATACGCATGAAAATAAATCGCTTTCTCAATTGTTTTGGGAATAAGGAAAAAAGCAAATAAAAGTTTAGGATTTTGTTTTAAATATCCTATCTTTGCATTCCGTTTGGAAAAGTATAAAATTTACTAGAATCTATTACGATGGAAACGATACAAATAACAGGTGAAGTTAGAACTTCAGAAGGATCAAAAGGAGCTAAATCAATTAGAAAAAATGGAAGAATTCCATGTATAATTTATGGAGGTGAAGGAAACACTTTGTTTTCAGTTAATCCATTAGATGTACGATCTATTGTTTATACTCCAGATTTCAAACTTGCTGAAATTAATGTAGGAGGTAAAGTAGAAAAGTGTATCCTTAAAGATATTCAAGTTCACCCAGTAACTGATAATATAGAGCATATCGACTTTTTACGTTTAATTGATGGTACACCTATTAAATTAGAAGTACCAGTACGTACAGAAGGTGTATCTCCAGGAGTTAAAGTTGGTGGTAAATTATTACTGAAATTAAGGAAAATCAAAATCAAAACGACTCCTGAAAAAATAGTAGATCATTTGAAAATTGACATTTCTAATATTGAATTAGGAGAATCAGCAAGAGTAAGAGATATTATTGCTCCTGATGGTGTAGAAATCATGAATGCAATGGCTAATCCAGTTGCATCTGTTGAAATACCAAGAGCATTACGTTCTGCTGAAGCTGCTGAAGTAGCTGCAGCATCTAAAGATGGGGCTGCTGAAGAAGCTTAAAATTTAAAATAACATAACTAACCACAAAATCCCTTCTAGTCTACTGGAAGGGATTTTTTATCTTTATACCAATGAAATTACAAATCGAAAGTATATATAAAGTATTACAAAATCAAAGTGAGTATTTATCGAAACAATCTGAAAATCTGATTACAACGTTAAATCAAATTTTTCAAAAATCGGGAGAATTGATTCAATTGCATCAACCCAAAGCTTTCATCTTTATGAATGAAGGTCAAGATAGCTTCGATATTACATTTACGATTTATGATGCTAAGAATGATTTACACCGTTTAATGGAATTTGAAATGGATTTCAATGATGGTACTTCTTTTGGTATAGAAGATTTTCCGTACGAAGTAGAAAATTATCCCACAGAAGATTACTTTTCTGTTATTCGTTCAGAATATTTAAATAAATTATTTTTTGAATGGTTTATGGAATGTCTTTGGAACAGTGATTTAATCAAACTTGAAGTACCTTTAATTTTTAGTATGACTCATGATTTAGATGAATTGACGAACCTAAAAGATGGTTTAGGAGAATATACAGATCTTGCTTTTTTAGATTAAATCGATTCTTTATTTGAACAGAATTGTATGTTAAAAAAAGTTTCATATTTAATTCTTTTAGGAATTATATCATATTATTTGATATATCTTTATTTTGGTATTACTACGTTTAAAACGACTATATTTACTTACTTCTTTATTTTTTTAAGTATCAATTTTTTACTTGGGAAAGTAAAAAAATTAAATTGGAATTCTTCTAACTTTAGAATTACATTTTGGACCATTTTTATAGGATTACTACTTGTAGAAACGACATTGCGCTTTGTAACTAAAAACCATTTGTCCTATGGGGAAAAAAATAATAAAGCTTATAATTGTCCCTATAGTATCAATAAATTTATTTCTATAAAAACTAAATATTTAAATCCAGAAAAGGATTTAAGAATTAAAACAGGTAAGCCTAATTCTTCTCGTATAGATCATAAACCAGAATTTTCATTTGAACATTCCTACAATAATTTAGGATTAAGAGAAAATAATATTCCTTTAGAAAAAATTGATACTTCCCTTACCATTTTAGCATTGGGAGATTCCTTTACCGAAGGGGTGGGAACTGTAGTAGATTCTACTTGGATTAAATTATTAGAACAAAAATTAAAAGTAAATCATTCTAATATCCTTGGAGTAAATGGAGGATGCAATGGAAGTGATGTCTTTTTTGAAAACTATAAATTACAAAATAAACTTTTTGAAGTTTATCAACCAGATTTAGTTATCCTCACCATTAATTATACGGATCTATTAGATGTGTATTTTAGAGGTGGAAAAGAACGATTTAATTCTGCTCATTCTTTACATTATAAGGATGGTCCTTGGTGGAAATATTTGTATTCTTTTTCACATATTTCGAGATTGGTTTTACACCAAGTTTATGATTTAAAATGGCAATATTATACTCAAGAAGAATTGGATGAAATGATACCCATTTCTGAAGATTTATTAATAGAAGAAATTAACCATTCTTTAATTCCTTTTATAAATAAAAAAGAAAGTAAATTACTTTTGGTATTTACGCCTTTATTAAATGAATTAGAAGAGAAGAATTTTTCATT
>JAHDFV010000267.1:0-587 GCA_020627985.1 Saprospiraceae bacterium | reverse complement strand
ATGAAAATATAGATACTACAGCAACAGTCCTCAAATTAAATATGTATAATGAATTTTTGACTACAGGAGAATTATCCATTCCTGAATATTTTTGGAAATTAGATACCCATAATAATAGAATGGGATACGATTTTTGGTCAAAATCTATTCAGAATAAATTGAATGAAAAACAGTTTATTCCCTTGTCTCAATAAAATTTATCAAAAACATTTTTTTTCTTCAAAAGAGAGGTAATTATTAAGATGATTACCTAATTTCCAATGAATTATATATAGGAATTCACGAAAAAATATGTAATTTTTAACATACATTATGTAATAAATAATCGATATAATGTAAAATATACTTGACAAAAAGGAGTTTATACTGTGCATTTGATTTATAACTAAAATTATAACATTATGATTAGTACGTATTTGTTTCCGTATCAGTATAAGAAAATAGGATTAGTCCTTTTTGTCTTAGGTTTTATTTTTGGTTTACCCGTTTTATTTTGGGATCATGTTTATTTTTCAGTTAGTACTCCTGTAAATGATTTTTTCGAAGGGATATTGGGAGAAACGTTAAATAATTTTTTACAAAAATCT
>JAHDFV010000266.1 GCA_020627985.1 Saprospiraceae bacterium | reverse complement strand
ATTAAAATAATAAATAAAGGAATATGCAAAGAAGTGGACATTTCTGCATAGACCTCTGGAAATCCATTAAATACAATGACCACTGCCAAAATTAACCACATATGATTGGCTTCCCAAACAGGCGCAATTGCTTTGTAAATGGGTTTAATGCTTTTATTCCCAGTGAATAATTCTAAGACTCCTGCTCCAAAGTCTGCACCACCCAAAATTGTATATAAATAAAAGGAAATGCAAAGAACAAATATGACAAATTCTTGCATGTACTATTAATTTTTTTGAGTTTTTAAATGAGCGGTTGCAGAAGGATAGTTTTTAGGAACCGCTTTTATTTGTCGGTTCATAATCCAAATTAAAACTAAAGATAAAAAGCAATAAATAAATAAAGTCATGTAAAAAGAAAATTGAATTCCTGGCATTGGCGTTACGGCATCTTTTGTTCGCATAACTTCATAAATGATCCAAGGTTGTCGACCGACTTCTGTTACAGTCCATCCTGCTTCAATGGCAATAAAACCAAGTGGTGTACAAAGGACTAACCATTTTAAAAAACGGTCATTCAATAATTTATTTTTCTTCTTCCATAAAAAAAAGAAAAATATGATTCCTGTGATCATTAATAATGTTCCAATGCCTACCATGATTTGAAATGCATAATGCACAATTGCAACAGGCGGTCTATTTTCTTTTGGTATTTGATCCAATCCAATCACTTCAGCATTAAAATCTCCGTGTGCTAAAAAGCTTAATCCTTTTGGAATATGAATAGCATAACTTATGGTTTCATTTTCTTCATCAGGAATCCCACCAATAATTAAAGACGCTCCTTTTTCCGTATGGAAATGCGCTTCCATTGCCGCTAATTTTGCAGGTTGTCTTTCAGCTACATCTTTGGCTGCAAGATCTCCAGAAATAGGAACTAGAATGGCAAAGATTGAAGCAAATGTCATTGAAATAATAAAAGCTTTTTGGTGGAAAACATTTTTTTTATCCTTTAATAATAAAAAGCCATGTAAACCTGCTACAGCAAAACCTGTGGCAACAAAGGAAGCCAAGGTCATGTGAAGTGCTTGAGAAAACCAAGCATCATTAAACATCGCAGCTAAAGGGTCAATGTTTGTAAATTCTCCATCAATATAATCGAAACCTGTTGGGCTATTCATCCAACCATTGGCAGCTACTACTAAAATACCTGAAGCCAATCCTGAACAACCTACAATAATTCCAGATACCCAATGTACCCATTTATCTAATTTATCCCATCCATATAAAAATAGTCCAAGAGCAATCGCTTCAACAAAGAAAGCAGTTCCTTCCCATGAAAATGGCATTCCTATAATCCCTCCTGCATGCTCCATAAATCCAGGCCATAATAATCCTAACTCAAAAGAAAGCATGGTACCCGAAACAGCTCCAACAGCAAAAAATATTGCAACACCTTTAGACCAAGCTTTAGCTAAATCTTTATAAACTTGCTGTTTTGTTCTTAGCCATTTCCATTCGGCAAAAGCCATGAAGAAAGGCATAGTCATTCCTATACAAGCAAAAATTATATGGAAGCCTAAGGAAAAAGCCATTTGCATTCTTGCTGCTGTAAGTACATCCATAATTGATTATTTTTATTTCAAGATAATAGGTTATGAGGGATTAATGTTTTTTAACCTGAGGTAGATTTTTTTTAGAATTAATATAAATTAGACTCTAGACTATTAGACTCTAGACTATTAGATTTTTAGATTTTTAGATTTTTAGATTTTAATCTTAAAAGACAAGTTCTTTTATTAGAATAAAAAGGGACATGAGTAAAACAAACCAACCGAATATCTTTTTCAGAATTGTATTGGATACATTTTTAGAAAAATAAATTCCTATAAGTATTCCTACTATGGATATTGAAGTAAAGGACAATAAAAAAGTCCAATTGATTTCTAAGTTTTGGACATCGCCTATAAATCCGAAAAGGGATTTCATCGCTATGATCATTAAAGAAGTACCGACTGCTTTTTTCATGGGTAATTTAGCAAAAATAACTAAGGCTGGAATAATTAAAAATCCTCCACCTGCTCCAAATAAACCAGTCAATACTCCTACGATTGAACCTTCTAAAACAATTAAAGGATAATTAAAATGAACTTTATCAAAAACTTCTCTTTTTATTTTTTTGGTCTTTATCATTGAGACAGATGCAAAGAACATTAATATGGCAAAAAATACCATTATGGCGGTATCTTTGGTTAAGACAAATTCTTGAATGGTTAGTAAATCTTCTGGAATGGCAGGCACTAAATATTTTCGTGTTAGGTAAACGACTACAAATGCAGGAAAAGAAAAAACTAATCCCGTTTTTAGATTTAATCCTTTTTGCATGTATTTTCTTACTGCACCTATAGTAGAAGTTGTTCCTACAACAAAAAGAGAATATGCAGTTGCCAATACTGGATTGATGCCCATGATATAAACAAAAATAGGAACCGCTAAAATAGATCCTCCACTACCGATTAAACCTAAGGTAATCCCTATTAATAATGCTCCGAAATAACCTAATATTTCCATCCTATAACTAAATACTTAAATAGATTCTTAAAAGGATCAAAGGTAAAATTATAGTTTACATTTTAGCGTAACATTGGTTACAAAAAGGATAATACAGAATAGATAGTATGTATTTACAATATATTTGATTTGAGATAATAAGATTCCTTAAAAAACGATTAATTTCTTATTGTATAATATATTATGTTACCTTCAATTTATAAGTTTTATTAATACGAAAAATTAGTTTATGTCTAAAATATCTATATTAAAAACTATTACTTTATTCATTATTCTTTTAATTTTTCTTTCAAATTCTAATAACCCACCAGAAGGCAAAACTGGTGCTCCAGGAGAAGGTCTTTGTTCAGATTGTCATAGCGGAGGGACTTTTACAGGTGATATTGAAATACTCGGTTTACCCAGTACAGTATCCCCTAATACGGTTTATCCATTGATTGTAGAAGTCAATAATTATGATGGTAATGCTGCAAGATCAGGTTTTCAAGTAGTTGCACTTAATGGAAGTAATAATAATATAGGAAACTTGTCGACTTCCAATGCAAATGTTGTGATTACTTCAGATGGAACTTCAGGTCGAACATATGCTGAACATAATCCAGCTATAAATTTTTCAGGAGGTACAACCAGTTATACTTTTGATTGGACTTCTCCTTCTAGTGAAACAAATGTTATTTTATATGCTTCTGGTGTTATTGGAAATGGTAACTCTTCTAATAACGATAATGTGGTTCAAACCAATGCTTCTACCATTGTTGTGTTACCCACTTCTCCTGAAGTGAGTTTAAGCCCAACACATTTGATTTGTAATAATAGATTGAATGGTGAAGTATTTGCCAATGTTACATCTGGAACGCCACCTTATGGTTTTTTATGGTCTAATAATATGACTACAAATCCTATCACTGGATTAGCTGCAGGTACGTATACGGTAACAGTAACTGATGATGCAAATACAACTGCTACTGCATCCATAACGCTTAATCAACCCAATGCGATTACAGTCACAATTTCGAATCAGGAAAATGCAAATTGTTTGGCTTGTGATGGAGTAGCTCTGGTAAATGCATTTGGTGGTACAGGTTCATTGTCCTACGAATGGTCTAACGGAAATTCGAACGCTAACCCTACGAATTTATGTAGCGGACTTAATACCGTAACTGTTACAGATGCTAACAATTGTTCTAAAATCGAATCTGTTATGATTAATGCCATTTCGACATTACAAATTAATAATATTTTGACTATGGATGTTCTTTGTCAAGGAGAGAATAATGGTTCTGCAACTGTTGCTGTGAGCGGCGGTGATGGTAATTATTCGTATTCTTGGTCTAGCGGCGGAACATCAATGACAGAGAATAATTTGGCAGCTAATAATTATTCTTTAACTGTATCAGATAGTAATGGTTGTTTAGAAACATCAACTTTTATCATAGATGAGCCTACTGTCCTTTCTGGTAATATTATTACAACCAATGAAACAGCCAATGGAGCAACAGATGGAACAGCTACAGTTTCAGTACAAGGAGGGAATGGAACTTATATGTATAACTGGAATAATTCTGAAACAACAGCTACTATTAATAATTTAGTTCCTGGCATTTACACAGTTACCATTACTGATCTGAACAATTGTAGCCTTACTTTATCTGGAAGTGTAGCTGGTTTTAATTGTGATTTTTCCGCTTCAATAACAGAAACAATTTCATTAGATTGCCAAGGAGATTCCGATGGTGAACTTCAGGTAAATGTTTCAGGTGGTACAAGTCCTTTTTCTTACAATTGGTCTAATGGAGCAGTTAAAAATGTAAATAGCGGATTAATCGCAGATGCGTATTCTGTAACTGTGACAGATGCCGCAAATTGTATAGCCATTGTAAATGCAACTTTAACTGAACCAAGTATATTAAATGCAACAATTATTGAAGAATTTGTAATCCATTGTTATAATGGATCAGATGGTGCTCTTTTAGCCATAGCAAATGGTGGAACTGCTCCATATTCTTATTTATGGTCTAATGGTACAACTACCAATATTAATTCAAATCTATCAGAAGGTACTTATATTGTTACCATTACTGATACAAACAACTGTGAATCTATCGCTCAAATGTCTTTATCCGAACCTGATGAAATTATTGTTGCAAGTTCTGATGTTATAGATGAATTAGATGCAGGAATGAATGGTTCTATTCAAGTATCAATAATTGGCGGAAATGCTCCTTATATTTATTCTTGGTCTAATGGTGAAAATACTCCAATGATTACTAATTTATCAAGTGGAACTTATGATTTAATTATTGAAGATGCTCGAGGTTGTAGCAGTAATTCATTTTCTTTTACGGTGGGTTCTTTGGTTGATATTTTGGATTTAAATTTAAAAGAAACTATTTCTATTTCACCAAACCCTGCAAATGGTTTTATTCAAATTAAAATGAATCAATCTATTGAAAAAGCTCAAATTAAAATATTAAATGTTCAAGGAAAATTGATAACAGATTTAATCGTCCAAGAAGATCGAAATAGAATTGACGTTTCTCATTTAAATAATGGAATATATTTTATACGAGTTCAAGTAGATAATTTATTTTATACTACTAAATTTTTAATCAAACATTAATTCTGTTGTAATCAAATATTAAAAAATAAGGGATTTCATTAATTACAACAAAAAGAATAAGCATCAGAATCTTAAATGCCCTTTGTGGAGGATACAGGAATCGAACCTGCGACCTCTTGACTGCCAGTCAAACGCTC
>JAHDFV010000265.1 GCA_020627985.1 Saprospiraceae bacterium | reverse complement strand
ATGGTGACTGGGAAGGTAATGATTTACCTGATGGGACATATTTTTATGTATTGAAACTCGATAAAGATAGTGATGGAGACGATGATCTCTATAAAGGCTATCTCCAAATCCATAGATAATAAACGATGAGTAGAGAGTCGTGGACAAATTCAAGACTTCTCCTCTACTTTACTTTTTAAGTAAAGGTAAGCGACTATAAGATTTTTGTTTTATATGATTGTGATTTTTTGCGGTTGTCAGTCCCATGGCAGCCGCATTTTTTATGTTATGATGAAATAGAACCTTATTAACAATTAATATAATTTTATATATAAATAAGTGAGTTTATCCACATTTTTTATGTTTTCAACAAAGTTATCCACAATTATAAACGATTTTATTGTTGAGAATAGGTAAATGTATTGAAGAAAGGATACTTTTCGAGAATTATTCTAATTAAATAATAGATGATTCATTTATTTCTTCATTAATTCTAATGCTTCTTTTACAGTAGTAACAGGTCGAAGACAAGCTTTATTCCTACAAACATAAATGTAGGTTTCTCCTTCTACGAGTTTATCTTTTAATAACTCTAAATTTCCTTCTGTCTCTCCTCCTAAAAATAATGCATTGGGTAAAAATTCCTTTTGCATTTCTTGGCTTAAAGCTTCTGCGTTTTCGCCAACAATAGCAATTTCATATGGAGGAGTTGCTAACATACTCATGACGGTTGCCCAATTTGAAAAGAAAGTAGGTTGAGGATGTTCAATAATATTATTCTTCATATTGTTGACCATAATTTCAGACATATTAATATAATCATTATTATAAAAATAAGTACCGATTAAAAATAAGGCTTTTGCCATGCTTGAATTAGAAGCAGGAATAACATTATCACTCGTTTCCATTTTTCGTACAATTAAAGGATCGTCCAAATTCGAAGTATAATAGAACATACCCGAATCCTTATCATAAAATTGTGAGATGGTATATTCTAATAATAACTTTGCATTATTCAACCATTTTTCATCATACGTAATTTCATACAAAGCAACAAAAGCTTCAATGGTCAATGCATAATCATCCAAAAAAGCATTGATAACTGATTTGCCGTCTTTATAATTCCGATTTAAACGTCCATCCTTTTGCATGACTTCAGTTATTAGGAAGTTAGCGTTTTTTAGAGCAGCTTTTTTATAAGATGGATCGCCAAAAGCTCGATAAGCATCAACATATCCTTTAAGCATCAAAGCATTCCAAGAAGTCAGAATTTTATCATCCAATCCAGGATATATTCTTTTGGTTCTTGCCTGAAAAAGTGCTTTTCTTCCTTTTTGTAATGCTACTTTTGCTTTAGATTCAGTAACACGTAATCGTTTGCAAATATCTTTTAATGTTTTCGTATTAAAAACAATATTAGTGTGCTCCCAATTTCCACCCTCATAAATATTATAATATTCACAAAAGATATCTGATGTCATTTTATCATTAATAATTCGAACAACCTCTTCTTTATCCCATACATAAAATTTTCCTTCTTCTCCTTCACTATCTGCATCATAAGAAGAATAAAAACCTCCAGTTCTATGGGTCATTTCTCTTTCAATGAAATCAAGTGATTGAAGAACTACCTCTTTGTATCGATCTTTTTTGGTGGCTTGATATGCTAAAGAATAAAGACTGATTAATTGCCCATTGTCATAGAGCATTTTTTCAAAATGTGGTGCTTTCCATTCAGGATCTGTTGAGTATCTGGCAAATCCACCTCCTAAATGATCATAAATTCCACCTGCTGCCATTTGATCTAATGTGACTTCAGCTGCTTTAAGTGCTTTCGTATTTTGAGTGAGTTGATGTTCTCGCAAAAGATATTGCCAATTATTAGGCATTGGGAATTTATTACCTCTTCCACCTTGGGTTTTTCGGCCTCCCTTTTTCATATCAACAGCATCTACCATTTTATTGGTTATAGATTTAATATCAGAAACTTTAAAAATAGGATCACCTACATTTATAGAAATGACTTCTCTTTCTTTCATCGTTTTAGTCATTCCAACAGCATATCCTTCCAATTTACTTGGATCTTTCTTTTTTAAATCAATAAATTGTTGAAGTACATTTTTCCAATCTTCTTTTGGGAAATAAGTAGCCGCATAAATAGGACGACCATCTGGCATCGCAAATGCATTTAACGGCCAACCACAACTGCCTCCACTAGACATATGACAAGCCGTCATATATACATCATCAACATCAGGTCTTTCTTCTCGATCAACTTTTATTGGAATAAAATGCTCATTCATCATTCGAGCTATCAAGGTATCTTCAAATGATTCATGTTCCATCACATGACACCAATGACAAGCAGCATAACCAACAGAAATAAGTAAAAGTTTATTCTCTTTTTTTGCTTTATCTAATGCTTCTTTGCCCCAGGGTCTCCAGTTTACGGGATTATGAGCATGTTGTAACAAATAGGGACTACTCTCATGAATTAAATCATTGGTAAACTCATGTTTTAATTCTTTTTGAGGTTTATTTTCTTGAACGGAAGTGTTTTGAGATTTACAAGAAGAAAGCGTAATAAATGCAAGGGCAAAGAAGAAAATATAATATCTCATGAAATTAGAAATTGGAATGAAAAAGGAAATTACTGAAGCTTTTATCGCTTTAACCATTCCACGAAATTACGAATCTTTTCATGCTCTAAGAGTTTTTCAATGGTATTATAATGTCGACCCAATTCTTTTTCAGTAGCGAATTTATGAATTTCTTTATGACAATCTTTACATAAATCAACAGTTTGTATCATTTCATCTTTCGTGAAATTCTTTTTAAACCATTTGTTTTTATGCAATGTTCTAGGTATTAAATGATGCCTTGTAGTTCTTTCAACTTCTCTTTGACAAAGTTCACATATTTTCATGATATTGAGTTTAATTTCAAATACTTACTTGTAAAGAAACGTGTGTTTCCAATAAATAATTCCATGCACATTCTGAAAAAATTATTTCATTTTTTGTTGTATTCCAATTTATGGATTTCAATTTGTGCAGTTTTTATGACAGCCAAAACGATTTTCTTATTAGAACAACCTTTAGAATTTTCTCCCATATTTGGATTTGTTTTTAGTGCTACATTATTTATTTATGCGGGGCATAGAGTAATTGGAATTAACAAAGCAAAAGCATTTAAAGATAAAGGACGTTATAAAATTATTTCGGAATACAGATATCACATTATTTTATATGCGATTTTAGGAGGAATGGGTACGCTGGTGTTTGCTTGTTTTTTATCTAAACCAACGATTGGAATTATGTTGATTCCTGGACTAATATCAGTAGCATATATTATCCCATTTTTTGCAGGAAAAGAGAAAAAAAGGTTGCGGGATTTTAATTATGTGAAAATATTTTTTGTTGCAATAATCTGGATGTGGGTATCCGTATTACTTCCATATTTTGAATTACAAGAAAAGAATATTTTATTTCTTGTCCTTACAGGAATTGAAGTGTTCTTATTTGTATTTGCTATTACGATTCCTTTTGATATTCGCGATGTAAAAGAAGACGGATATAATCAAGTAAAAACAATTCCCTCTACTTATGGAATTGAAGGAGCCAAAAAAATCGCTTATATTCTTTTGTCACTATCATTTATAGCTGGATGTATTAATATCTTTTTCCTTGAAATCAAAACGCTCTCATATTATAAATTATTTATAAGCTATATTTTTACATATGTAGTTGTTTTATATCTGATTATACAATCAAATACAGATAAAGAAGATCATTATTATACTTTTTATTTGGATGGAACAATGGTTCTATTACCTTTGTTTATAATAGGAATTCATTCTTTTTGATGTCACTTTATTATATAAGATAATAGAATTTATCAGGTGACGAATAAATAATTTTGATGTCAAAAGAGTGAAAAAATTATAAGAATTGCTATACTAAATCCAAAAAAACTAAGTTTTAAAGGATTAGGATAGAATATAGAAATAAAAATCCTTAAATTCACTAAGAAGAAATAGACGTAAAGCATTATGAAAAATTATTTAATTGTCTTTTTAGCAATAATTGGAACAACATTAATAATGAATTCCTGTAAATCAGATCTTAAAACCATAGAAATAAAGGAAGTGGTAGGAGATTGGAAATTAAAAGAAGCATTTAGAGATGGAAAGAAAACGGGTACTTTAGAAAGTGTTTATTTCAATTTCAAAAAAGATGGTACGATTTCTACGAATTTTAATGCTTCAATGAAAGAAATTGAATCAACTTATACGTTATCAGAAGGGACAATAGAAGTAAAAAGTACTCCTCCTTTAAAAATAAATGTAGAAAGAACATTGGAAAATGAATTAATGTTAAAAACAGGATTGGCCAATGCTAAATTTAAATTAATCTTAGAACCTGCTGAAGTAGAAGAATAATTTCCATAAATCTAAATTTGAAAGCGACTACTCTATTAATATATAAGAGTAGTCGCTTTTTTTTGGGCTTATGTCAAGCATTTGTTACCTTGTTCATAGAAAGAAACAAATTTAAATGAAAGATCTTTTTGCAGGAATATTTTCCTATTTTAAAGCAATTAAAATTATTCACCAACGTGGATTATGGGGCTATTTCTTAATACCAGGATTAGTAAGTATCGCAATATTTTTGTTGATAGGAAGCGTAATCTATTTTTCTTTTGATGGTATTGGTGACCAAATTGCAAATTTTTGGCCTTGGGAAAGAGGCAAAGGAATAATTGATATTACTGGCGGAGTTGTTTTCTCAATGATTTTACTTGGAATATCAGCAATTTTATTTAGGTATATAATACTCATTGCCTTAGGACCATTTTTAAGTCCCATGTCTGAAAAAATTGAAGGATCACTTAATCAAAAAAAATATAATTTAAAAGGACTATCCTATAATGCAAAAGCCATTTGGCGAGGATTAAGAGTTGCATTAATATTAATATTCTTTGAATTATTATTTACTATTCCTCTTTATATCTTATTAATTATACCTGGAGCCGCATTTTTTATAACACCTTTAATATTTGTCATTCAATCCTATTATGCAGGTCGGGGTAATATGGATTTTATTTTTGAAAGAAGATATGGTGTTAGAGAAAGCTTAAAAATGGGTAGAAAAAATAAATGGTTAGCAATAGGAAATGGTTTAGTTTATATGTTGATGATGGTTTCTATCATAGGTGTATTCTTTGCTCCAATTTTATCTGTTGCGGGGATGACTGTAGAATTAGTTAAACGATTAGATGCTGCAGAAACAACATAAACGAAATTGAAAAGGAATCCAATTTGAAAGAATCTTTATTAA
>JAHDFV010000264.1 GCA_020627985.1 Saprospiraceae bacterium | reverse complement strand
CGTTTTGAAGTAGATTCCTCTCCGTTTTTAATGGTTAAAATATAATAGCCATCATCTAAATTCGAAACATTAATTTTTTCTGTAAAGGTTCCTTTTGAATAATCTTTTGTAAAGTCAATTATTTTTTCGCCTAAAACATTTGTAATTTCAAATTGAATAGCATTACTTTTTCCTTCTAAAATGGTGAAATCAAAAGCAATTTCTTCTTTTGCAGGGTTTGGATATAAATCATGAATTTCAAATGGGTTTGAAATCGTATTTACATTTTCTTTTGCACTTGAATTTGTGAAATAATTTAAAGGAGAAAATGGTCCATATGATACTTCACAAAATGATCTGATTTTATATTCATACTGCGCATTGGGTGTCAAATTATTTAATACTCTATAATTCATCCCTGGGAAATACGTCACCATTTTTGAATATGGATTTGAACTTCCTACTTCTTTGAAAAAGATTTGATATTTATCCGCGTAATTGTAATTTGTCCAATCAATTCGAACTTTATTATTTGCTAATTGTGAAGTAACCATTCCTTCTGGAGGAATACATTGAACGGTTCTAAATTTGTCAATTGGACTTAATTCAGACCATGATCCATCAGCACATTGAGAACGAATTCGATAGTCATAAATTTTATTTTGGGTTAAACCCGAAATTACTTTTGTAGTTCCTGTAACTGAAGTATTAGTCCAAGCAGTTGTTAAAGCCCTTCTATATCTTAATTGATATTTGATTGCTCCTGGTAATGGATCCCAAGTAACGGTTACTTTATTTGGATCTGATCCTAGATTAACTACAATATTTGAAGGATAAGTACAATTATCACAAGGATCACAGGCGATACCACCGCAATCAATTCCTGCCTCATCAAAGTTTTGAACTCCATCATTGCATTCATTGATCAATTCATCATTTAAGTAGGTCACTGCTTTACAGATAACATCTGTACGGATCGCTTCATCTGTTATGGTTTCTAAGGGAAAACCAAAATTAACGACACCAAAACCATTGGGATCATTATATCCTACTGCAGCTCCATCACCTGTTCCTCCCGTATAGTTCATTAGAATTGTACCACCGCTTGATGCTCCTAAACGATCCGGATATTGCGCATCAAAATTATTATTAGAACCATCATCAAACATACCTGAAACTCCTGCAAAAGGTCCAGACCCAGTACCTGTAAATGTATAGGTATTTGAATCATCGCCGATGTAAGAAGATTTTAAATAATTATTATAAAAAGCAACAGATGCATTAGCGGAAGCTGAACGACCAATATCCCAACCTGTCTCTGCTCCAGATACAATTAAATCTCCGCCTCCGTCTAAAAACGTAGTCACTAAAGATTCTTCCGTTGCATTAAATGTTCTGTCAGATGTTGATTCTTCTCCTAGGAACCAATCTGCTAAATCATAATTCGTAAGTACTACAGATCCATTTATGAGCGCTTCATTGGTTGCTCCATCAAAATAAGCTCCACAGCTTTCTAATGATTTTGCATGTTCAACCATATAAGAATAGGCATTCATTCTTTCTAAGAATCCTCTGTAAAGATTTCCTAAAGCACTTGTTTCATATTGGTAGACCATTAATGAACGTTGCATTCTGTCAAACCCATCAACGATTAAAGTATTGGGTGTGTTACCATCCATCGTTGCTCTAGCAGCTACAGTAGAAGTAGGGAAAGATTCCCCACCATCATTTGAAGCAGAAACTTTGAAATAATAAGTGGTTCCAGGATTTAATCCTGTAACGGTATAAGAATTACCAGAAACAGGAATGGCATCTGCAAATCCTTTACCATGTGTACTTACATATACATTATAACTTGTTGCTGCATCTCCTAAAACACCACCAGTAGGAGGAGCATTCCACGTCAAAGTTATTTCTCCTAAACCTGAATTTTTAGCAGCCATGTGCGTTGGTGCTTCAGGTAATGTTGTTAAAGAAATATTGGAATCATAATGATTAAAAAATTGAACAATCCCTTTATAAACCGCTCTTGCTTCTAACTCTCTAAAATAAGGTGTAGTTATAGCTTCAGCATCATTCGGATTATCATGAAAACCCATTTCGAATAGTGCTCCTGGCATTGTGGTTAAGCTACCTAATTCACCGAAGTACGCACATTTATGTCCTCGATCATTCCAAGATGCATCCCAATCTGCATGAATATCATCTATAACTTGATCATGGATAAAATTCCTTAACCAACCACTAGCGACTCCGCCACCAGATCCATCACAATTGGTTGGATTACCAGAATCGCCAGTACCTGAAGTACCTGGTTCATAAATAAAAGAGGATGTACCTTGTCCCCCACAACAAGCATTGGTATGCCATGAAACATAAATAGAATTCCAGGTATTGGTACTCGGATCATTTTGTTCTGCTGCTGTTCCTTTAGATAATTCCCATTCTGCGTATTTAGGTCGGATGGAAACATCACCATCACAATTCGGGTAACCCATATACGGCGCATATAATTGAGCCCCTTCTTCAAATCTATGATGCCCTGATGTTCCAACGCCAGAGACATCACAATCGACTTCAGTTCCCATTCCTCCACCGAAACGAACAGCATCTGCAATGATGGCTTGTGTTGCAGTAGCATCTGAAGTTAAATTGGATAAAACGACATTTCCAGTCATTCCTTCATCAAAATAAAATTGCCCCACATAATGCCAAGTTTCTCCGTGGACCTCTTGATTCACACTCACTTCAGTTGCTCCACCTGCATGATTAATTGTATATCTTGTATCTACAGAACGATTTCCAGATTCTTTAAAATATAAAGAAACCCAGTACCATCCTGCTTCTGGAATGTCTGGAGTATAAGTTGCCGTTGCGGTTTCTGTTGTAGTTTCGGAAAAGGCATATCTGTACGTTCCTCCATTGTAACCTGTGCTGGAACTTGTTGCCCAACTACCTGTTTCTGTATAAGATGGTGAACCTGCATCATTGTCTACAATGACTTCATTAGGATTAAAGTCTCTTTCTCTAACCATTTGCACATTAGCTCCTGCATTCCAAAGGTATTTTAATAGATAATATCCTACAATTTCAATCGTCCCAAAATCTTCTACCATATCATTGGTATTTCCTCTTTGTGTGCTATAATTATTTAAGGAATTATAATATATAAAACCATGACCAGGACTTAACCAAACTGTTTTCCCTGACAATGCTCCTGTTGGCTGTACTTGTCCAAAATGAGGATTAGAACCAAAACGATTTGCTTTTACACTTTCTAAATTACCTGCAACATTTGGAAAAGGATCATCATTACTAGGCGGACGATATGTTGGAGCGGGAATTTCATTTTGCTGTAAATGAGTTAGAATATTTACATATTTATTTGCTTCTCCTCTTGTCTTAATTAAAATGATTACTTCTGCTAAACCGTTTTCTTCTCCAAAGTTTTGAAGGGGTCGGATAAAGTCTTCAAAATCGTGATCGTCAAGTGAAGCAATATTTTCATGATCCATTTCTAGGAATAAAGTTGCTTTCTCATCAATAATATCAATATTGACTAGTGTTGAGTTTTCTAATTTCGGTCCAGTATGACCAAAAGCAGCCGAAGGATCATCAAATTTGATTCTGACTTGTTCTTCGAAAATAGTTGTTTGACTGTAGGAAAAAGTTGGGATTACCAGAAATAAAAAGAGGGTAATGTACTTATTCATGGTTAAATGTTACGTGAAAATAATGTGTTGGGTTTTTATTGACTCTTAGATTTTAGTAAGTGTTTCAAATCCTTTTTCATCTATTTATCAATTAGAAAAGCATTACAAATATAATAAATATTGTAATACCTACGAATCCCCTACTTAAATTGGGTTGTAAAAAGAATTTGAAATATTATAATTTAATACTCTGTTTTTTGCTTAAAGAAATCGATGAATTTCTTTTTCTTCTCTTCTTCAATTTTTACATTGTCTAAATATTCTCCATAGACTCTTACTGTTTCAAAACGATAAGTTAAAGCAGTGACGGGTTTACCATTTTTAAAGTATTCTTTTTTACCATCTGGGCGTTGAATGATTTCGTATTTATCTTCAAATACTTTTACATTTTGTACATCTCCTCTTTGATCTTTTGATTCTGAAATAGTCACTGCATTTTCAAAGAGTTTTTGTGCTTGTTCTAAAATAGAACTAGCAGGATTAAATCCAGCTACAAAGTCTTCAGTCTTTTGCTTCTGTTCTAAATTTTCTAGTTTTAATAATTCTGTTTGACGAGTATATAAATCATCTACGAATGTTTTATCTAGATTGCCTTTATTTCTCAAGTGCCACATATGTTCTAAATAAGCCATTTCTGCTTGATATGCGATTTCTTCTTTCTTCGCTATTTCAACTCTAGCCATTTTGATATTACCTTTTTGAGATCCTCCTTTATCTTGTATTTGTAACTTGCGCAAAGAATGTATAGCCATAGTTACATTTGCTTTTGCATGGTCCGAGGCAAATTTTTGAGCATAGGCTAATTCAACTACTCTTTCTCTTCCTGTTAATTTTGTAGCAATACTATTATGAAGCCGATTCAATTTCAAGGCATTGTCCTTGCGTTGCCGCATTCGGATATCACTGATTTCTATTTCTTTGATGGCAATAGCATCTTGATCCGAAGATCGTTCCATTTCACCTCTTAATTTTAAAGCCCAACAATCAGCATGATTGTTTTTATAATTTAAATCTGCTATTTCGAATTGTTCTTTTGCAATGGATAATTTTTGGATTCTTTGTTCTAAATCTCTTGCATTTACTTGTTGACCGCTTCTGGTTTGGCGGTTGACCATAATTTCTGCTTTTTCTTTTTCTCGCTCAGCTAATTGTTTTGAAACTTCAAAATATTGTTTTTCTCTTCTTAGCAAGGTCATATTTTTAGTACAATTAGCAATTTGAGTATTTAAAGTTGAAGCAGGATTAATCTGTGAATATCCATCTTTACGGATTCTTTCTAAATCCATTTCTAAGGCTCTTTTTCTCCCTAAAAGTTTATAGATTTCTTGTCCAATGGTATGTTCAGATTTTCTCATGGATTCTTTAGAATCAAAGTTTTTCTGCTTTTGTTTTATTTTCGGCAAAGATCCATTTTGATAGAACGTTCTGATTTCTTTATTTGCATTTTGCATTTGAAAAGCAAAAGCACCTTTATCTTTTACCTTATCTAAATCAAAACTGGCTACAGAAAATCTTGTTCCTTTTCCTGTATAATGTTTTTGAGGTCTAAAATCTTCTGATTCCAATTTACCTGGTAAAAATGAAAAATTGAGATTGGCAGTTCTAGGCGCATTTTCAGTATCTATACTTGATCTTAGTTCATTGATCAAAGATTCGTCTAGT
>JAHDFV010000263.1 GCA_020627985.1 Saprospiraceae bacterium | reverse complement strand
ATAGTTTTCTATGGCATAGGTGGAGGTAGGTGATTTGGGTGGCGGTGGGCATGGGATAAGAAGATTATTGATTTTCAAAATCAAAATCGGACATCAATTTAATAAGATGTTGTTCTGCATTATCAATTGCTTCAGCTGATCCAGTAACACCTTGAATATATCCTGAACAAGATGGAGTAATGAAGATCTTAGCCTTAGCTGTTTCATCTATTTTGGGAACAGCTGCTTGTCTATCTACATCATCTCTTAATTCTCCTCTAATGGAATAAGCAATTTGATTGGCATTATCACTAATTGAAATTGCTAAAGTTTCCATTAAACTAAAGGTACGTGATTGGTTACTAGTAATTCTCCAATTAATAATGGCATGAGCAAGCGCAGGAATAATTTTCTTTCTTTCCTCTTTAGGTAAAATTAAACATTTTCCAAAAACATTCTTTGATTCCACCCAACCTGCTTCTTTTAATTTATTCTCTATTTCAGGAAATAATTCAGGTTCTAATTTATTCGTGGAAACAGAAAATAATGTCCTTAAATCAATAGCAATATCATAGACGAATAAGCCACTAGCTCTTGTTTGACCAGAAGGGTTAAAGTATTTTGGGCCTAAACTTCGTTTATTAGAAACTAACCATCCTTCAAGTTCTTCTTGAGGTATTTCCACTCTGTTTTTTCCATCTGTTTTGTAAACTTTTACTATATGATTTTCTGGCTTTGAAGATCGATCAAATACAACCGGTTCGGTTTCTTTTTCTAAACCACCTAGTAAAGGATGTAATGGACGCATTGCAGAAATGGACAAAGGACTTCTACGTTTGACCGTCATTTTATCACTTTGTGCCTTCATATAACCTCCTAATAATTGATCTGGAAATGTAGGGTCACAGGGGGAGTGCGGTTCAAGCATACCTGCTTTATCTTTTTTATCGATAGACCAATTAAAGGTAATAGCTGCAAATGGAACATTTAATTGATCGGAAAGGGCTTCAATAATTGAACGTTTTACTTGTTGTCCACTTGAATAGGCCATCTGCCGTCCGAATTGAGGATCACGATAAGTTTTTTGACCTTGACTTACACTAAAGACGGTATGTTCTGCATGTCGCAATGCTCGTAAATAAATATATGGTTTCATAAGTATTGTAGATTTAGATAATAATTAAATTGATTTTTTAAATTGGTATTCAAAGCGTACTAATGTTATAAATAGAGGGAATAAATCTGAAGGTAATTCGATAACCGTATCTTTTACCTCTTTAAATGTTTGAGCTCCATCTTTGTATTTCTTCATGACTTCGGTAAGTTCTTCTATAAATGCTCGAAGAGATTTTGCAGATTTTACGGATTCACTCATTCTAATTTGACTCGTTTTGCCTCTATTATTTTCTGATTCTTCAAAATCAATCAAGGTTTGAGCGACTTTTACTGCTAAAGTATTGAGTTCCTTTTTGTTATTTAACATAGCGATAATCCAGGTTTTAAATAGTTGAAAATTTACTAACTCATTTTTATATTTTTCCTTTGCTTTTGATTGTCTTAATTCAAATGCAGAGGCTTCTTCATTTTTTTTAATTTGTATGTTGGTATTTGAAAATTTATAATTTTTTCCTTTGGTATACAACGATGTGCCCTCAGGCATATAATCTCTTAAATTTTTCGGTTCTAGTGCTTTCAAACCAATGACTCCTAGTTTACAAGCCGTTTTGAAATTGTAAAAAGTGGAATAAACTAATTCAAGACCTTTACGATTAAATCTATCATTAGCGGATGGAAACAACTCAGATTTTAATTGTGATAAACTTTTTACTTTAGGTAAATCAAAGTTTATGAAACCAAGAGTTGTATTGGTTTGTGCGAGATTGTAAACATAACCTGTAAGGATTTGATTAGGATATTTTTTTGATAAAGAAACGATTATATTCAGCCAAGCAATCGTAGGAATTGCAAGATTACCTTGTATAACTTCAGTAGTCATATTAAACATTGCTAAAGGATTATCAGGATAATAATTTTTACCGAAAACATGATTTAACCAATGCCCATTCCATGTTTCTATTTGTTTATCTTTTAGGTTTGGGGTTTGAGAAAGATATTTTTTATAGATAGACCATCCTTCATAAAGCGACCAAAGGATTTTTTCTTTTGGAATCAAAATAGCTAAGCCTCCGCTTACACCAATGGCTAATGCTTGACCAATCCATGAGGCATAAATTTCCTCTTCATTGATGGTTAGAGGTAGAGAACTTATTTGTCCAGAGGAGGTAGCTTCCATATTTTCAGCACCGTAACCTACAAAGATAGATCCACTAGGAATACCTTCTTTTATTTTATTTTTAAGATTAAAAAATTGAGCTTTGGATTTAGATCCATGTGTTTCTACTGCAAGTTTAGTTGGTTTTTGAAAAAAAGGAGAATTACCTACATGCATTAAATGCATGTCATCATTGAAAAATAAAGGGAACATTTCTTCAGTAAAGAATTGATATGCTGTATAATCTTCAGAAAGATTATTTCTTTGCCGATAAATTTTCAAAAACTTTTGTCCGATATAGCTTGTATACATATTTATAAAAATATTGAGGGTTCTACTAATTCCAATCCATACAATTGATGTTCTTCTTCTTTTTGTGGTATGACAAAAGGGAATGAGCCTATTTCTAATTGTTCATATTGGTTTTTATATCTTGAAATGGTCTTAAAATTGATTGATATTTCTAAAGGGATTCTTTCGTTCCACCGCGCTGTTAAATACTTTTCTTTATCACATTCCAAAATACAAGTGGCACTTTCAATTTCTAAGGCATCTACAATTATTGCATTTGGTCTATTGCAAAGTTCTTTTATTTGATATTGTCCATGATGACAAATTAAATGGACATCAATTTTTTTTGAATCTAAAGAAGGGTAAATAGCGTCAATTTTTGATTGTAAATCTTTCTCCATTAAAATTTCATTATCTGGTAATTGATTAAAACTTGCTTCTAAAATTTTTGATTGGTAAGGAAGTGCGGTGCCTTCTAACTTTATCACATGTACAGGTCTATATTTTCCAATGGTCTTCTTATTACGTTTTCTATTAATTCGACCAAAACGTTGAATTAATGCATCTAAAGGAGCAACTTGTGTAATCATTCGATCAAAACTAATATCTAAACTGACCTCAACAACTTGTGTCGAAACAACAAAACAAGGCATTAAACCATTAGCATATTTTTTAGAACCATCGCCATTAAATCTAGTCGTTAACTCCTTTTCTAACGAAACACGATCCCCTCGACGGAAACGACTATGAATAAGCATTGAGGGAACATCTGGAAATATTTCTTTTAAACGTTTAAATTCGGATTGGGCTTTTTTAACCGTGTTAAAAATAATAAGGACTTTTTCTTTTTGGCTAAAGGCAATTTTCAATAAAGGAACGATTTCAGATTCATCTTCCATTTTATGAACGATGTGACGATTAAAGGAATCTAAGATTTTTTCCTCTAAGTTTACCTCATATACCTCTCCATGATTTTTTAATAATTTCAATAACTTTTGATACAAAAGAGAAGGCATGGTTGCTGTGCCGATATGTATTCGACAATTTAGCGTTAAAAGTGTTCTTACAATTTCTAATACCATAGATTGGCTTACATCCGAATAGGTATGAATCTCATCTAAAATAATATCTGTTCCCATTAGATCAAGCATGACACTTTCGAATCCCGAAGTTCCAAAAATAATAGAAGCTAATTGGTGCGGAGTTAACACCTTTATAGAAGCTCCTCCAAAATGTTGTAATGTTTCGGCTTCTTTATTTCCTTTGACTAAAAGTGCAGACGTAGAATGAAGAACCCTTACTTTGTTTTCGATATTCGAATTTTCATGTCTAATATCATTTTTTATTCGCTCATACATCGCATTAATAGAAGCTTGGAAAGGTAGTGTGTAAAAAATTCTCCCTTTACATCTTTTTAATAAAAAATCGGTTTTACCTGCTCCTGTTGGAGCTACCACGATGGTATGTGGTTTTTTGTTTTCAGTATTAATTTTTGATAAAGGATATAGTTCACTTGTCCTATTGGGGTTGTTATAAAAACTTAAATCTGGAATGGTAAATAAATCTTTTAATTTTAAATCGGTTTCATTAATAAATGCAGACGCGAAATGATCGGCAGACATAAGAAGTCCTCGTAAAGGAGACCAACCTAAATTTTTATTTTCGCAATAGTCTAAAACATAAGTAAGCGCATCTTCAGCTTCCTGATAAGAAATTGACTTTGTTTTAATTCCAAATTTTTTTAATATTTCTAAACCGTACAATGACCAATTTTTCCAATCTTTTAAATGCTCTTCTTTCCAATAATGCTCATTGTTTTCTTCTAAATCAATTATACCTTTTAATCGCTTGTCATTTTGAATAGATTTATGGTGACCAACGACTAGATCAATGATAGTGTTCCATTCCTCTTTGGGAAAAATAGGTAGAAAACCCAAAGAAGATAATTCATGTCTATGTGTATAGTTCCATTCTTCTTTTTCCATTAAAGATTGGTAATCTAAATTACTGTTAATCTTGTGTTGGAAATGAATATGAGCCTTTCCCAAATCATGTAAAATTGCTGCTTTAATCGCAATATCCTTGTCAAAAGCATAATCATATTTTTCTGCAAACACTTTAATCGCACTTACCACATGTTTCGTATGTTCTAAAAGCGTGGTACCTCCACGATCAATACTTTTAGCTAATATTTGATTTAAAGGCTTCATGATTTTAGCTATTAGATTGACGAATAGGATTACCAAATATTTTTAACTGACCAAACATTTCCGCCGAATTATGATATCTGTTATGACCAACTTTGAACATCGCATCTTTTTCACCAGTAAATATTAATTCGAAACCATCAATTTTGTTAAAATCATCTAGAGACATTTCAAAGAGTTGATTGGGTAACATAATGTCTTCATTTCGACAAAGACAAATATGTTGTTGCATTGCTTCTAAGGCTTCTTCTTTTTTTTCAAAAGCTAAATATAAATTGGGTTTTAGCATTACGCCTCTTTCTATTATGGCTAGGTTCGTTTTATATTTTCCTTTATTCTTTTGAGCTTTAAATCCTCCTTTAGACCAAGTTCTTTCTTGTTGGATAACAATACTTAAATAATTTAGTCGATGTCTTTTTATTTTTTGAATCCCCTTTACTAATAGCAATTCAGGGAACAACTTTTTTTCAATACCTTCAATTATGGAAGGAGTTAAAAATTGTTGTGAAAAAGTCTCACTATCTCTTACCGCAGTCCAGGGTTTAATGAATCCAAAAGGGCCCATAAATTTCACTATATAATACTTCATAATAATTCCCTATTTTAAAATTTCAACCATCCCCATCCCAACCGAACTATTCTTCT
>JAHDFV010000012.1:12073-31137 GCA_020627985.1 Saprospiraceae bacterium | reverse complement strand
GATTGCGTAAGAATCGCCACAAGAAAAAGAATAGATAATATCCGAAAATCCCATTTGGGATGGATTTAAACAAGCCTGTATCGAATATTAATTCGGTACAGGCTAAGGCTTATATTAAATAGTATACTTAAGATGTACTTTGTAATCAGAGAATTGGAGAAATAAACACAAAAAAGTAAGAGATAATTTTACCAAAAGAATTTCCCTTTAATACTCCGTCTTTATACATTATAACATTTAAGTGCACAGTATTTATTAAGTTGTTTTGATCCTTTAGGACAAAAGGATGAACAAATTGGATAAAGAATTAATAATAGATTCTAGCCCTACTGTCGTACAGATTGCTTTCTTAGAAGAAGGTAGGCTAGTAGAAATCCATAATCAGAAAACGAATACTAATTTCACTGTCGGAGATATTTTCTTAGGCAAGGTTAAACGAACTATGCCTGGATTAAACGCTGCATTTGTAGATACAGGCTATAAAAAGGATTCTTTTTTACATTATACCGATTTAGGACCGAAATTGCGTTCTTTATTGAAATTTACAAAAGGATCAATTCATGGTTCTCAACAAACTCACCGTTTAGATGATTTTACTTTCGAACCAGAAATAGTTAAAACGGGTAAAATTGACCAAGTACTAAAAAAGAAAGATTCTATTTTAGTACAAATCTTGAAAGAACCTATATCTACAAAAGGCCCGAGGTTAAGTTGTGAAATTACCATCCCAGGTAGATATGTGGTTTTAGCTCCTTTTCAGCAAGGAACCAATGTGTCGAAGAAAGTAAGTAACAGTGAAGAACGTAAACGTTTAAAAGCTTTAGTTGAAAGTATTCGTCCTAAAAACTTTGGACTTATTGTACGAACAGCTGCCGAAGGGAAAAAAGTTGCTGACCTGCATGAAGAAATCATGAATTTAATGGCCAAGTGGAAATTAATTCATGAAAATTTAAGTAATGCAAATCCACCTAAAAAATTACTAAGCGAACTAGATAAGACAACTAGTATCCTAAGAGATTTATTAAGCGATAAATTTAATAGAATCGTCGTGAATGATAAAGAGATGTATGAAAACATCCGGATATTCATGAAAGGCATAGCTCCTAGTAAGGTAAATATTGTTCAATACCATAATGGTAAAAAATCAATTTTTGACCAGTTTGGGGTAACTAGACAAATAAAATCTTCATTTGGTAAGACGGTAACCATGAAAAGTGGTGCTTATTTAGTAATAGAGCATACAGAAGCTATGCATGTTATTGATGTAAATAGTGGACAAAAAATACCTCAAAAATCAGGTGAAGTTGATCAAAGTACGCTTAAAGTAAATTTAGAATCTGCTCAAGAAATTGCGCGTCAATTAAGACTTAGAGATATTGGAGGCTTAATCATCATTGATTTTATTGATATGAAAAATTCTGAACATCGGAAGGAATTAATCAGTAAAATGAGAGATTTCATGAAAGATGATCGAGCTCAACATACCATATTGCCTTTAAGTAAGTTTGGCTTAATGCAAATTACTCGCCAAAGAACTGGACCCGTTATTAAAATTGATACTACTGAACATTGCCCTTCTTGTAAAGGGACAGGTAAGATTCAATCTTCTGTTTTAATTACAGAAGAGATTGAAAGAGATATGGAATTTGTTTTGCAATCTCATCCAAAAATCAAATTGAGTCTTAAGGTACATCCTTACGTTGAAGCATATTTAAAGAAAGGATTTCCAAGTAAGAAAATGAGTTGGTGGTTGAAGTATGGTCGAAGAGTTAAAGTGTCAGGTAACTACGATTATTCCATGTTAGATTACCAGTTCTTTGATGGTAATGATGATGAAATTCGTTTGAATTAAGAATAATTGAGCTAAAGTACTAAGATGAATTTACGGCAACAATTTTTAAATCATGTCGCTCAAACCAGCGATATGCCATTAGCTTTAGAAATTGTAAAAGGTAAAGGAGTTCACCTTTTTGATAAGGATGGAAAAAGGTATATTGATTTAATTTCAGGTATAAGTGTTAGTAATTTAGGTCATTGCCACCCTCGCGTAGTTAAAGCCGTTCAGGATCAGGTTGGAAATTATATGCATACCATGGTGTATGGAGAATTTGTATTAGGTCCTCAAGTTAAACTTGCTAGTCTATTATCAGCCAATTTACCTTCAAACTTAGATAGTGTATATTTTGTGAATTCTGGTTCTGAAGCTACAGAAGGAGCTATGAAACTGGCGAAAAGATTCACTGGAAGAACCGAAATTATTTCTTGTAAAGATGCTTATCATGGTTCCACACAAGGAGCAGCATCCTTAATGTCTGATGATTATTTTACACAGGCTTTTAGACCCTTACTTCCGAATATTAGGCATATCGAATTTAATAATGAAGCTGATTTAAATCTAATTACGGATCAAACAGCAGCAGTAATCATGGAAACCGTTCAAGCAGAGTGGGGGGTTCGTAAACCGGAGAATGATTACCTAAAAAAAGTAAAAAAACGATGTGATGAAGTAGGCGCTTTACTAGTATTAGATGAAATACAAGTTGGCTTTGGTAGGACAGGAAGTCTTTTTGCATTTGAGCAATATGGTATTACCCCTGATATTTTATTATTAGCGAAGGGGATGGGAGGAGGAATGCCTATTGGTGCTTTTGTTTCTTCTAAAGAAATCATGTCTGTATTAATGGATAATCCCTTTTTAGGGCATATCACAACATTTGGAGGTCATCCTGTAACCTGTGCTGCAGCTTTAGCAACGTTAGAAACGATGCTAGAAGAAAAACACTTCGAAGATGTTGAACGAAAAGCCTTGTTATTTAAAAAATATTTAATCCATCCTGCTATAAAGGAAATTAGAAATGCAGGTTTAATCATGGCGGTCGATATTGGTGATTTTGATACAATCTTAGCCATTATTCATGAAGCTATGGATAAGGGAATCATTGTAGATTGGTTTTTATTTAATAATGAATCAATTAGAATTGCGCCTCCTTTAATTATTTCGGATAATGAAATAAAAGAGGCTTGTGATATCTTATTAGGAGCCATTCAAAAAGTATGTAATTAAGGATTTTGTTCTTGATACTTTTTACTTACTTTTTGAGCAATAGTTTTCATTTCTTCAGGATCAACCTTTAATTTCAGACTAGTAATTGCCATTTGTACTTCTTGTTGAAAAGGGATTAAATGGACATGAGTGTGAGGAACTTCAGTACCAATAACCAATACACCAATTCGTTTGCAAGGAATACAAGCTTCTAAAGCTTTTGCCACTTTTTTAGAGAATAAATGAAGCTCCATTAAAGTCGAATCATCTAGATCAAAAATATAATCTATTTCTTGTTTAGGAACACAAAGTGTATGCCCTTTAGCTAAAGGATTTATATCAAGGAATGCATAAAAATCATTAGTTTCTGCAATTTTGTAACTAGGAATTTCTCCTTGGATAATCTTTGTAAAAATTGAACTCATTCTTCTATTAATTCTTTGTTACTTAATAATATAACCGATTTTAAACGTGGTATGAAATGCTGGTAAGATTTGAGTTTTTTCATTCTCTGTATCATCTAAGCGGAAGATAGTTAAAAAATCCCCATTATCAATTGCATCTCCATCTTCTGGTACACCTTTATTGACAACAGTTCTAGCTCGAGCACCTAATCCTACTTGCCAATCCATTGTAAAACGACTTTCATATTTGCCAACCCGTTGGGCTCCAAATAAAACAAATAATCCATTACTGGATACATTTTTAGTATAATCAAATTGTTGCCTATATTCACCATCTAAAAATTCGAACCAACCAGTAGCGTTCCAAGATTCCAATTGATAAAAGTATTGTCCACTTATAAAAAAGTTACCTATTCTTCTGGGTTCAACAAGATACCTTCTATATGCTGCTCTAAGTCTAAAACCAAACATATCATGTGGACCACTATATGTATCAGGGTTTAAGGGTAATAAATAACCAAGATCCGCATGTATCGCATTTTTTGGATTTGAAAACCGCTTTTCAAATGCAAATTGTAAAGAACTTAAAGGAAAAGGAATCATACTAGTCGGTGTAAAGAAAATTGACATTTCGGGCGTTCGGAACGCATTTTTATCAACACTTATTACTTCTTGTCCGGATACTTGATATGAAAAACTTAAAAAAAAGAAAAGGAATAAGAAATTATATCTCATATTATGATTTTATAGGAATTCGGGAGATTTCAACAATGTTATTAAGGTCTGTATAATCGTATTGGTAGATGTTATCTGTGCCAACACAAAGTAATAATCCATCTAAAGGAATAACATCAAATGCTTGGAAAGAATCAAACTGTTGGATCATTACCATATTGTAAGGGTCAGAAACATCAAAAATTTTCAATCCATCTAAATCATCACATACAAATAAAGTGCTTCCATCAATACCCACACCTTTAGGTTTGAACATCGGATAAGAGATTAATTCTTGAGGATTATAAATATCACTTACATTAAAGATTTTTAATTCATTAACGATATTAAATCCACCACAATTTGCTTCAAAATCAGCATCGTGTAATGTAACATAAGCATACGTTTCATTAGCAACTACTGGATCACAGGGTAATATTGGGAAAGAATAATCATAAGCCGCTGCTTGTTCGGGTATGCCGCTAGACGGTATAGTATAAATATATAATCCAGAACCCGAACCTATAAATAATTTGTCTTGATAATTGAAAATAGATTCAATTTGTGAACCAATGTTTTGTGTATTAATTTTTTCTGGAGAAGCAGGATTAGAAAGGCTAAAAGTTTGTATATCTGTTCTATCAACGATATATAAATAATTGCCTACAGTGACAAATCGAGCATAAGAACCTGCTACGCCAGTGTCTGAATTACCCGCATCAGAACTCGATAAAGCACTATCGGCACATCCTGTTAATAGCATATTGAAAAGAGCAAAATATAAAATATATGGAATAAAAGATTTCATAGAAATGGAATTTAGGATTACCGAATACATTTTGGATCAATTAATAAAGCAGATTCCCAGCCTACGACTGTTCCTTTTGAAGCATCTACACATTCAAAATATCCATTATGGAATTCTGGAAAATCTTGATTAACGACAGGATATATATCTTGAATCCTTTTTACAACAGAGATATTATTATGATCAGCGATATCTAAAACGACTAGATCTGTGATGTTGTCAGAATATAAATAATCACCTTTTATAGCGATGTCTTTGCTTCCAGGTATCGAAATGAATTTTATTGGATTCGGATTAGTGGGGTTTTCATTATTGATAATGTGAATTCCCTGATTAACTTCACTTACATAAATGAATGGATCTTTATAATAAATTTTACCTAAATTTTCGACATCTCTTGAGTCTACAACATTGATTTCTTTCCAATCAGCGCCTTGAGCATATATCGGTTTGAGCCCTTGTATTTCTATTTGTTCTACTTGTGAACTATCCGTGCAAGCACTAAGAATGAGTATGCAAGAGAACAAGCCAAATAAAAATTTGAATGGATTCATAAAAATAAATTAAAGAATGAAAGTGATTATAGAATTAATGGCGATAGGTATTTATGTAAATCAGATTGAGAATTTTTCAAAAGAACAAATGACAATCATTTTTCGCAATTAATTCTTAATATGTATGGGTAAAATAAAAACGAGAAGTTACTACAAATAGCTGTTTAAAGAACGCTATTGGATTTCTATTTCATTAGAGTTTTCAATATTCTCAATAGGAAAATGATCCTTTTCTTCATTCGAATTCACAACGTCAGGTTCTTCTTGTGTAAAGAAACTTCGGTTAAAAAGTATTAAAGAAAGAACACCGATTGTAATGGCAGAATCGGCAATATTAAAGATGGGTCTAAAAAAAACGAAACTGTCTCCTCCTATTTTGGGAATCCATTCAGGCCAATAAAATTTAAAGAGCGGAAAACTAAACATATCTACTACTTTTCCATGTAAATAGGTAGCATAACCTTCACCCCAAGGCACAAATCCATTTACACCATGGTGACTAGCTTCTTTAAAAAACAAACCATAAACAGCTGAGTCAATAATGTTTCCAATTGCTCCAGCTAATATGAGTGAGAAGCTAAATAAAACTCCTAAACTATATTTCTTTTGAATTAATGAATGAATAAACCAAGCTAAAAAACTAACAGCAAGTATACGAAATAGGCTAAGCATTAACTTTCCATATTTCCAATCTAAAGTCATTCCGAAAGCCATTCCTTCATTTTCAATAAAGTGTAATTTAGCTTTATGAGGAAGAAAGTTTTGACCGAAAATGGGGATTTCTTCACCTAAGTGCATATTTGTCCTTACCCATATTTTTAACCATTGATCAATAATCAAGACAAAAAATAGAATTCCAATTACGAACAGGCGCTTATTCTTCAAAAGTGTAAATTGATTTAATAAATAAATTAAAGGGGCAAATTTACTTATTTTCTGGTAGTTTTTGCTTCCATGCTTAAAGTAGTATGTGGTACTGCTTTAAGGCGATCTTTGGATATTAATTTACCAGACTCTCTACAAACGCCATACACTTTATTTTCAATGCGAATTAAAGCATTTTCTAAGTGTTGAACATATTTTTGTTGGCGAGCGGCTAAAATACCGATATTGTCATTCATTGCTGTTCCAGTACCATCATCTAAGCCTCTAACCTTAGCATCAGCACTTTCAGCCATTGCTGATAATTGTTCCTTGTAATAGCCTAATTCAGTTTGAGCTCTGTTAAGTTTTTTCTCAATAATAACCTTGAATTCAGCTAATTCTTCGTCTGAGTAACGAGTTTTAGTAGTTTCGTCAATTTTCTGCATAGGTGCTATAATTTAGTATGTTAGTGTGCTAAACACTCATCTAATTATACATAAGATGAACGTTTAGATGTTAAATTATGATAGGGTTTTAAAGGTAAATAACGATACAAAAGTAATAAAATTGTATGGTAATGTTACTTTTCTATGTGTAAATTATTGAAGATAAGTCTACTTATAATAATTTTTTAATATGTTTAAGATCTAGATTTTAGCTAGTATTTAAATAAAATAATGGCAGGATTGATAGAAGATTTTTTTACTATCTCAGACCTTTTAAATCTATACGAAATACTAAAAGTTCAAAGATTAAACTAAATCTTATTTTATAACGTTTTACAAAAAATAAGTACAAACATTGGCAAAGCATATTAAAAACTTTACCTTTGCAGTGCTTTTTGTAAACCAATAAATTTAATAAGCTTATGTCTCAAGTTGCAGATAAAGTTACAGACATCATTGTTGAGCAATTAGGAGTAGACACTTCAGAAGTGAATACAGACGCTCATTTTATCAATGATTTAGGTGCGGACTCTTTGGATACCGTAGAATTAATTATGGAATTCGAAAAGGAGTTCAGCATTGAAATTCCTGACGAACACGCAGAAAAAATTCAAACTGTTGGAGAAGCAATTTCTTATGTAGAAGGCGCTTTAGCTAAGAGTTAATAACTAAAAATCGAAGCCCATCTCTATTATTGATGGGCTTCAAATTTTTATTTAAACAGAAATTTGCCAATTGCAATTTTCTGTTTTCCTATTTATAGAATTACCTTTTTGGCTTGAATATTATAATTTTAATTCATTAATATCTTTCTTGAGTATCATTAAAAAGATCTAACCATAAATTACTTATGAAAAGAGTCGTTGTTACTGGAATGGGTGCTATTACTCCTATTGGGAATACACTTCAAGAATATTGGAAAAATCTAAAAGCGGGTAAAAGCGGTGCTGCCCCAATTACTTTATTTGATCCAGAACTATTTAAAACTAGATTTGCTTGTGAAGTAAAAGGTTTTAATGCTCAAGATTATATAGATAGAAGGGATGCCCGTAGAATGGATCGCTTTACTCATTTTGCAATGATTAGTGCTGAAGAAGCAATGAAAGATTCTGGAATAGATCTAGAATCAATCAATTTAGATCGCTCTGGCGTAATTTGGGGAGCAGGAATAGGTGGCTTAGCTACTATGGAAGATGAAATTGAATCATTTACCTTAAGAAATGGAGTACCTAAATATAATCCGTTTTTAATTCCTAAAATGATTCCAGATATAGCGCCTGGTTATATTTCTATTAAGTATGGTTTTAGAGGAATCAACTACGCAACAGTTTCTGCTTGTGCTTCATCATCTCATGCTCTAATCAATGCTTGTGATTATATAAAATTAGGGAAAGCAGATGTAATTATTGCTGGAGGATCAGAAGCTGCGATAACAAGAACAGGTGTAGGAGGATTCAATGCCATGAAAGCATTATCTACTCGAAATGATGATCCCAGTACTGCTTCAAGACCTTTTGATGCGGAAAGAGAAGGATTTGTACTTGGAGAGGGGTCTGGTTGTCTAATTTTAGAAGATTATGATCATGCGATAGCTCGGGGTGCTAAAATTTATGCTGAAGTATTAGGAGGAGGAATGACTGCAGATGCACATCATATTACTGCACCTCATCCAGAAGGTTTAGGAGCTGCAAACGTGATGAAATTTGCTTTAGAAGATGCAGGTATTAAACCCAATGATGTTGATTATATCAATGTACATGGTACTTCAACACCACTTGGAGATATTGCAGAAACTCAAGCAATTCAAAAAATATTTGGAGAAGCGGCATATAATTTGAATATTAGTTCTACGAAATCAATGACAGGACATTTATTGGGTGCTGCTGGAGCTATAGAATCGATTGCAAGTATCATGGCAATTCATGATAGTATTGTTCCGCCGACCATCAATCATTTTAATAATGATGAAGAAATAGATAATAAGCTTAACTTTACGTTTAATAAAGCCCAAAAACGTAATATTTCTATCGCTTTAAGTAATACATTTGGTTTTGGAGGGCATAATACTTCTGTGGTTTTTAGAAAAATGGATTAGTCGATTTGTTGTTTAGATCTCTTAAAAGAATATATAATAGGTTTTTTTGTAAAGAAGAACTTCTCATAAAAAGAATGAGAGGCATTATGGGATATACCCCTGCTAATGTTCACTTATTTAGAAAAGCATTTTTACATAAACCTGAAAAAATGGACCGATACCAAGCGGCTCGTAATAATGAACGGTTGGAATTTTTAGGTGATGCTATGTTAGGAATGGTTGTAGGAGAATATTTGTTTTGCAAATATCCAGGAAGTGATGAAGGGTTTTTGACTAAAATGAGATCAAAAATTGTTAAACGGAAATCTTTAAATAGTATTGCTGACAAAATGGATCTTATGGATCTATTAAAACATTACAATCAAGGAATTAGAATTAGTCCTTCTATGTTGGGTAATGCTTTAGAAGCATTAGTTGGAGCAGTATATTTAGATGGCGGTTATCATAAAACTAAAAAGTTTATCATTAAAAAAATGTTGCGAGGTGGATATTTAAATATTCATGAACTTGAAACATATGATGATAATTATAAAAGCCAGTTATTGGAATATTGTCAAAAGCACAATAAATTGGTTTCTTATAGAGTCATGTCTAAATACAAGCAAGACAAAAGAGATCGATTTAAAGTAGCAGTAGTTATAGATGATAAAGAAATAGCTATGGCTGATGATTATAACAAAAAATCAGCGGAACAAACTGCATCTGAAAAAGCATTAGTATCTTTAGGAGTACTTCAAGTTGCTCAAAAAGTATAATTTTTTTCAAAATTCCGTTAAATCTTCTTTAAAAGATTTTCATTATCAACAACCATTTACGAACTTCGCAGTCTTTGTTGGAAATGATAAAAAATACATACTTAATATTATTCTTTTTGTTGCTTTCATCTTCTGTTTTCGGGCAGATGAATGTAACAGCAGCTTTAGATAGCAATTCAATTGTAATTGGTGACCAAATACAATTGAATTTTAATATTACACAACCTAAAGGTGTACAATATCAAGGAGCAGATTTTAAACAAGCATTAGATTCTGTAGAACAAATTGAATTAGTTGAAATATTAGATGCGTCTTTTTATTCTGAAGGCAATCAAGATAAAATTAAGCATACCATAAAAATTACTTCCTTTGAAGATGGAACGCATGTTATTCCATCTATTTTATTCCAATCAAAAGGGGAGGGGAAAACTTATCGAGCGAATTCCAATGTTGTATATTTAAAAGTAGATCCCGTTGAAATGGATTCTATGGAACAACTAATGCCGATTAAAGGAATTATTAAAGAATCGATTAATTGGAGAGATCGCTTGTCTTATGTGCTTATTCCTTTAGGATTTCTACTAGGTTTATTGATGATTTATTTGTTAATAAAAAATGCTAAAAAGAAAGACAAAAAAGAAGTGGTGGAGAAGAAAGTCATTATTCCTGCTCACATCATTGCCTTTAAAAAATTAGAAGAAGTACAACAGAAAGAAATGTGGCAAAAAGGAGAAGTGAAACCCTACTATTCCGAACTATCTTATATTGCAAGAGAATACTTAGAAAATAGATATAAAATCAATGCTTTAGAATCAGTAACGCATGAAATAGTACCTGATTTAAAAGAGCAAGATATAACCGAAGAACAACAGAAACAGCTAATTCAAATGCTAAGAACAGCTGATATGGTGAAATTTGCCAAAGTTAAGCCAAATGAAGATTCTCATCGACATGTTTACAAGGTTGTTCATGATTTTATTGAAAGGACTAAACAAATAGCACCTACAATTACAGAAGAAGAAACACCAGAAGCATGATATTAGGGTGTACTATAGGAAATATTCATTTTGATTATTGTTGGGTTTTAGGATTATTAATTCTAATACCTATCCTTACTTTTCTATATTATAAATATTTAAGTCAAAACAGATATGCTAACTTTAGAATGTCAAGCTTAAAAGCTTTTGAAGGACATTCTTTAAGAGGTTGGTTAAGAATGATTGTTCCTCCTTTATTAAGATTGATTGCTTTAACCTTGTTAATAATTGCCCTAGCTAGGCCGCAAAGCATACATAAAAAAGAAGAAATAAAAGGAGAAGGAATTGATATCATGCTCGTCATTGATTTGTCGAGTAGTATGCTAGCCAAAGATTTTAAACCAGATAGATTAGAGGCAAGTAAAAAGGTAGCAGCAGAGTTTATTGAAAAAAGAACCTTTGATCGAGTTGGTTTAGTCGTCTTTGCTGGAGAAGCCTATACGCAATGTCCACCAACAACAGATCATAGAATGCTTTATGATTTTCTTTCTCAAATTAGTTGTGGTTCATTACAAGATGGAACTGCAATAGGTATGGGATTAGCGACAGCTGTAAATCGAATAAAAGATAGTGATTCTGAAAGTAAGGTTGTTGTTTTATTGACGGATGGAATGAATAATTCAGGATATTACGACCCAATGGATGCAACAAATATGGCAAAAACCTTAGGCATCAAAACTTACACGATTGGTGTTGGTACCATGGGTGACGCTTTAGCACCCATTAGACGTAGGTCTGATGGTGAATATGTTTTTGGCTTGGTTCCTGTAGAAATTGACGAAGATTTATTGGTACGAATGGCAGAAATGACAGGCGGTAAATATTTCCGGGCTACAGACAATGAAAGTTTAAGTAAAATCTATGATGTCATAGATTCATTAGAGAAATCTGAAATAGAAATTACGAAAATAGAAAGACACAGTGAAGCATTCCATACTTTTTTGTTATGGGCCTTTATACTGGTCTTCATAGAAATGTTACTGAAATATACTGTTTTACGATCAGTACCATAAAATTTAAAATATGTTTCGATTAGAACATCCGTTACATTTATTAGGGTGGTTAGCGATTCCTATATTGCTGCTAATGTTCCTCTTTATGATTTATTCAAGAAGAAGAATGATTGCTCAATTGGGGAATGCCTCTATTTTGAAGCAAATGATGCCTCGTTTTTCTAAGCCTAGACAATGGATAAAATTTGGCTTGGTGGGTTTAGGTTTATTTTTTCTTTGTTTAAGTTGGGCGAATCCTCAATGGGGAACCAAGCGAGAAAAAGTGAAACGAAAGAGTTCTGATGTTTTTATTGCTATTGATATTTCGAATAGTATGAATGCAACAGATATCGCTCCTAGCCGTTTAGAAAGAGCCAAGAAGTTTGCTCGGAAATTAGTAGAGAAATTAGAAGGAGATCGAGTAGGTGTGATTGTTTTTGCAGGGAATTCATATGTTCACATGCCTTTGACCATTGATTATTCTGCTGCGGGTCTATTTTTAGATAGTGCGAATCCTTCCATGATTCTTACTCAGGGAACATCAATCCGCTCTGCTATTAATTTAGCTGAGTTAGCTTTTGAACAAGATAATGATGAATATAAGGCATTGATCATTATTTCAGATGGTGAAAATCATGAACCACAAGCATTAGAGAAAGCAAAAGATGCCCATGAAAAAGGCATGTTGATTTATACGGTGGGGACTGGTACAGCAGCGGGTGGTTATGTTCCAGTAAGTTATGGAGGATATAGTGATTTTAAAAGAGACAAAACGGGGGCATTAGTTCGTTCTAAACTTAATGAAGAAATGTTACAACAGGTAGCAGAAGCGGGAGGTGGAAAATATTACAATGTAACAGCAGGAGATGAAGCCGTTTTAAATTCATTAAAAGAAAGAATTAAAGAAATAGAAAAAAGAGAATTCGAACAAAGAATGTTTGATGAATATGAAAGTTACTTTTGGATATTCTTAATTCCTGGTTTATTATTTTTAGTTATAGAATTTTTAATTTCGTATCGACGAAGCAACATAATTTCGGGTAAAGACATCTTTAGTTAAAATGGATTTTCTCATGAAAAAAGGACTTTTAATTATTCTCTGTTTGTGTTTCTCTCTTTTGGCTTTTGCTCAAAAAGAACATAATGCTTTGCGAGATGGAGATGCATCCTATAAACAAGGGGATTATACTCAGGCAGAAGAAGAATATTTAAGAGCAACGGAAGAAAATCCGAATAGTGTGAAAGGGCATTATAATAGAGGGAATGCAATTTATAAAAGTATTGATCCAAGCATAGATCCTGAGCAATTAGACCAACGTTTATCAAAAGCTGCTGAGGAATACTTAACCGCGATTGAAAATACAGACGATAAAGATATTAAAGCGCAAGCTTACCATAATTTAGGAAATACCTATTTAGAAAAACAAGATTTTGCTAAAGGCTTAGAAGCCTATAAAAATGCACTTCGTAATAATCCGAATGATTTGGATACTAAGAAAAATTTGATGTATGCTTTGCGTCAAATGCAACAGCAGCAGCAACAGCAGCAACAACAATCTGGCGAAGGGGAGAAAAGTGACGAAGAGCAAGAGCAACAAGAAAACCAAGAACAACAGGAGGAACAGGAACAGCAAGAACAAGAGCAACAGGAAGGAGAGCAACAGCAAGAACAAGAGCAAAAAGAACAAGAGAAAGAAGATCAGGAAAGTGAAGGGCAAAGTCAGAGTCAAGGAGATAAAGAAGAGCCAACACCTGAGGAAAAATCAGAAGAAGAAGTTCTTCGACAATTAAAAGTGATGGACGAAGAAGAGAAGAAAGTGCAAGAGAAATTAAAGAAAGAACAACGATCTGATTATAAATCCGAAAAAGATTGGTAAAATCTAATTCATGACTGTTATGAAAAGAATATACTTTACTTTATTTTTAGGAATAATCTTTTCCTTTAATGTTTCAGCTCAAGAGGCTACTTTTAATATTATGGCTCCTGATACAGTACCGCCCAATGAAATTTTCGAAATTACATTTGTTTTAAAAAATGCAAAAGGATCTGATTTTGATGCTCCTGATTTTAATGGATTTTATGTTGTTTCTGGACCGAACATGTCATCGAGTTATTCTTTTATGAATGGTCAATCATCACAAGAATTATCGTATACTTTTTTAGTGAAAGCTAAAGAAACAGGTACAAAAACGATTGGTCAATCTAGTATTGTTGTTAATGAAAAAAGACTTAAAACAGATTGGACAAAGATTGCTGTTATAGAGGGATTTAAAATGCCTAAAAAGAAAGATCCATTTGATGATTTTTTTAATCGAAGAGATTTCTTTGATATGCCAGAATCTATTAGTCCTAAAGAAGAAAATCCTTATCAGAAGAAAAAATCTAAAAAGAAAAAGAAAACATACCGAATCTAATGTTACAAATTTTACGCATATCCATTTTATTTATTTTTCTTTTCCCCTCATTATTAATGATTGGGCAGGATGTAACATTTGAAGCAACAGCAAATGCCAAACAAGTTATCTTAGGGAATCATTTTGAAGTTTCCTTTACATTAACCAATGCAAATGGAACGAATTTTAGACCACCAACTTTTAAAGGAGCGAAACAAGTCAGTGGAAAAAATGTAAGTACTAATGCATCTGCTATAAATGGAAAATGGGAGAGATCAACCACTTTTTCTTATTATTTAAAACCAACGAAAGAAGGTAAATTAACCATTGGTTCTGCATTAATTAATATTGGTAATAAAGTATATAAAACGAAACCCATAACCATTGATGTTTTAAAAGGAAAAGAAAAAAAACCTGGTGAAACGGAACGAATTTTTGCACAAGTAGAATTAAGTACAGACAATGCTGTAGCCGGACAGCAAGTTGTACTAGATTATAAAGTTTATTTTACGGTAGATATTGATCGATATGGTATAGTAGAAGAACCTACTTTTTCTGGATTATTTGTTTCTCAAATTACTAGATTCAATTCGGGATTAGTTAAAGAAGTGATTAATGGAAGGCAGTATACCACTAAAATAATTAAACGCCTTGCGATTTATCCACAACAATCAGGACAAATTCAAATAGATCCAGTTACGATTCGTGTGGCAGTACCTATTAATGATGGTACTCAACAAAATCGGAATAATCCTTTTTCTTTTATTCGACCTACTCAATCCTACATTATTGAAACAGAACCTGTAGTATTGAATGTGAATTCTTTACCATCTCCCGTTCCTGAAACTTTTTCTGGAGCTGTTGGGAATTATTCATCAGCAGCCACTTTAGATAAAACAACAGCATCTACGGATGATGCGATTACTTTGAGTTTAGTCGTAGCAGGTGATGGAGATATTAAAAGAGTAACGGCACCAGAATTAATTCTTTCTGATTCATTCGAAGTATATGATCCAAATACTAAAGATGAAAATCAAGGAGAAAGAAACGGGATTCTTTATGGTAAAAAAACATTTGAATATTTAATTCTACCTAAAGTACCTGGACAATATATTCTTGAACCGCAATTCAGTTATTTTAATCCTGATTCCAGTAAGTTTGTCGTACAATATCCAGCAAAATTTCCTATTCGAGTTGTTCAAGGAAAAAACAATACCAACGTAAATGTAAAACCTGTTGAACCCAAGAAGCCTAAAGAAGAATTACGATTTATTAAGACAACTGCTCAGACTCAATCTAAAAGTAATTTCGTAGGATCTTTTCCTTTTTGGGGATTAATCATTTTACCCTTTTTAATTTTAGGAGGAGGAATTACTTATAAATATATACAAGCTAATAAACCACCTGTAGATGCTATTGCTGAGAAAAGCAGACTTGCTCAAAAATTAGCAAAAGAAAGATTATCAGTTTCAGAAAAATTCTTGAAAGAAGGAAATAATCGATCTTTTTATGATGAAATTTCTAAAGCCCTTCTCGGTTATGTTTCTGATAAATTTAATATTCCTGGTTCTGAATTAAGTAAACATAATGTGCAAAGTCAGCTAGAAAAATCAGGTGCAAATACCGAGCATATTTCTCGTTTTATGTCGATCATTAAAACCAGTGAAAAAGCAGTTTTTGCAGGAGGCACTGATTCTGATGCGAATAAAGTTTATCAAGATGCAATTAATGTTATTACAGATATTGAAATGTAATTGTGATAGGTAAATATAAAATACCAGAATCTAAAATAAATGCATCAATAAAAAGAGAAAGATTCATTCTCTTTTTATTATTTATATTGGGATTCATAAATTTATTTTTTTGGTCTTTATTCTTTTTTATTCTAACACTCTTTTCAAAAGACTATTGGATTTCTTTTTTTATTTTAATCTTTCCAATTATTCCTTTTTTATATTTAAAATATGAAAAGAAGAAATTATTTAAAAAATACCAAGAATACTCATTAGAAATAAAAGAAGATAAAATCATTTGGTTGCAAAATAACAGGATTATTTATTCCATTTTTTGGTCAAATGCAATGAATGTTTATCACCAAGAAAATATGATTATTTCTAATACTCCTCAGAAAGATGTATTAGGTAAAATAACGAATGTTATTTTTAACGAAGAAGGCTTAGAATCTACTTCTATTATTGTAAGAAAAGAAATCGAATCTTTTGATCAAATAGAAACATTTATTTTAAATAAAATCCAATCATAGCTTACCAAGGCTTTTGTCTTTTCCATTTTATTTTCATTTAATGTAGCACTTATGGTGTTTAACACATTATAGTAGTGTAGAGGTGATGATCATACCCCAAAATATATCATTATAAAAAGGATGTCATGAAAAGAATTATATTTTTAGTCATAATAACGATCTTAGTATTTAGTAGTTGTAGAGAAGATATCAATGAAACGAATACTGAAATTATAACGACCAATCCAGAAATAAATGTAGTCACTCGATTAATTGGTAAAGTCATAGATGAAGGAGGAGATCCTGTTTCAGGAGTTCAAGTACAAGCAGGAGCAATGAGTACATCTACAGATGTCGAAGGGGGATTCACCATTGAATCTGTTGTTTTACGTCAAGGAAGTGGACAAGTAGTTGCTCGGAAAAATGGATACTTTGAACAAGTATCTAAAGTCTCAAGCCAAGCAGATCAAACAGCTTATCAAGTGATTACGATTTTAAATCGAGGGACCGCTCAAACTTTAAATAGTAGTACTGGAGGTACATTAAATATGGGAGATGGCTTGACTGTTGAATTTCCATCCAATAGCCTTCGATTCCCAAATGGTACACCTTATACAGGAACAGCTAATGTATATGCAAGATATTTAAACCCAACAGACGAAGAATTTTCAAATCGCCTTCCTGCGGATTTAGTCGGTATTGATAAAGATGGTAATACCAAAGCCTTAAAAACCTTTGCTGTTTTTCATCTGTCAATAGAAAGTGCTTCAGGTGGAGAATTGGAAGTAGATCCTAATGCTGGAGTAGAAGTTGTGTTTCCTATAGATCCAGCTCTTGAAGCTTCTGTACCTGATCCTGTTCCTTTATGGGAATATGATCTAGAAGAAGAATTTTGGTTGCAAGATGTAGATTGTTATCCAGTATCAGGTGGAAATTACCAATGTACGGTTGGGGGATCTGGAACGTATTGTTGTTGTATGCCCCTAGATGGGATTACGTTGGGAATGACGGTTTACAATGAAGACGGTACTCCAGCGGAATTTGTAAAAGTTGAATTAGATGATGCGAACTCTTATTTTGTTTTTGGTGGATATACAACCAATACAGGATTTATCAGAGGAGTGATACCAGAAAATGCAGCATTCACTCTTATGATTTCTGATTTATGTGGCAATATTGTTTACACGGATAATATTGGACCTTATACAGAAAGTACGACTTTAGGTGATATTAATTTACCTGTAAACGTCGAGCAATTTAGTATTAATATTCAAGGAGTAATGATTGATTGTACAAGCCCTCCAACCGTAGATGGATGGATTAATGTTCGCTACCCTTCGTACGAGAAAGCATTTCCTATTTTGCAAGATGGATCATTTGATGAAGATATCTTTTTTAATTGTATTGATTTTCCTGATGTTGAATTGATCGCATATTCTTTTCAGAGTGTTTCACAAACAGATCCAGTATATCATAACCAATTATCAGATTGGAATGCAGGAAATATGGTCGCTTGTATGACCTTGACATCAGAATTATTTATTGATGCAAATGGCACAATGGTCAAGATGTATCCTGCTCATTATAAAGAAGTTTGGTCTGAGCCTTTAGACACAGAAATAATTTCTGAAATTCCAGGCGGAACAACAAATATTCGAATATTGAATTATAGTGGAACCCCAGGAACATATTCAGGTGAAATAGAAATAATAGATATTCCAACAGCTTTACCTGATTATTCAAATGTAGAAGGGCAAAGTATTTCTGCCACGATAAATATTACTTCAGATAATGGAGAAACTCTAGAAGGTAATATTAATGCAACACTGCAAAACGGTGCAACTAATTTTAATGCAACGATCGATGTTTTAGCAAGAAAAAAATTGTAGAAAACCAAAAAACCAATCGTTTGAAATTTAGAAAACTCATATCAGCTGCAGAAAATAGGGAGCCTTGGGCGCAGCGGCGTATAGTGGATAACTATTCTCCTTATTTATTTCTTATTGCTAATCGGTATTCAGATACCAAAGAAGATGCTCAAGATATTCTTCAAGATGCTTTAGTGAATATTATTAATAATATCCATCAATATAAATCAGGTGAAGATAAATTCAAAGCATGGATGAAAAGAATTTGTATTAATGTAGCATTATCCAAAAAAAGGAAAATGTCCTATACTCGAGAAATTTATCCTGGAGAAGTGAAGTATGATGCTTCGGTAGAACCGACTGCTTTACATAAATTAGGCGTTAGTGAAATTATTGCGCTAATACAATTTTTACCTGAAACTCAAAGACAAGTCTTTAACCTTTACATCATAGATGGATTTAAGCATAGTGAAATTGCTAAAATGCTTGATATGGGAGAAAGTACTTCTCGAACAACTTTAACAAGAGCTCGCAAAAAAATGCAGCGTTTGATTTTTGAACAAGAAAAAATTAGGATCGATGAATCTCTCAGATAACGAAAAATATTTAAAAGACCTTCTAGGAGACGGAGAACAAGAACTAGATACTAATTTAGTTTGGGAGGCGGTAGAACCTAGATTGAAGAAAAAAAGAAAACGCCGTTTTATTATTTGGTGGTTCTTTGGAGTAGGCATTTTATTTTCTGGACTACTTTGGTTTTCTACACAATTTTGGAAAGAGAAAAAAGAATCCGTCCAGGTCTTGATGATAAAATTTTAACGGCCTGGAATGCCTTAATGTTAAAAGGA
>JAHDFV010000012.1:0-12063 GCA_020627985.1 Saprospiraceae bacterium | reverse complement strand
TTTGGAAAGAGAAAAAAGAAGAAGCGAAAGTAGAAACCTTAGAAGATTATAATACGACATTAAATCAAAATAAAAATTCGAAAATAAATGATAATAAAAATTCTACACTGGAATTAGATTTAAATAAAATTGATTTAGAAACAATTCATGAAAATGCTATTAAAGAAAAAGAAGGATCTATAAAGCATGGGGATAAAAAGAATTCTTCATTAAGTAAGAATAATTCTTTTCCAGAAAATTCAGATGTTAGAAATAATAAAACATCAAAGTATAATATTAATTTCAATGGATTAATAGCAGAGAATGATTTGTATGATTCTAATGATATTAATTCTTTGCCTCCATTGTCTTATCCGCTTTCTAATGAAGAATTAAATCGGAATAATAATCAAAAAAATTCTTCTTCAGTAAATGAAGATATATCAGAACTTAAAGAAGATGTAATAGAAGAAGAGGAAGTGAATATTATTAGAGCTAAACCTGAAAAAGAAACAGATAAACCGAAGAAGGAAAAAGAAGAAAAAACACAAAAGAAGAAAACTCAAAAGAAGAAAAAAAGGAAATGGACCCCTTATATCGTTCCTCATGCTGGAGCAGGTTATCCTGTCCGAATTTTGAGAGAAAGAAACCCTTCTTTTTTAACGGAGCAATTATTGAAGAATCGAAAAGAATACGAGTCTCCTTTAGATGCTTATTCTCTTGGAATGGATTTTAAAATGTATCACCGAGATGGTTTAATTTTAAGTGCAGGAGTATTGTACGAACGAATTGAAGAGAAATTACAGTTCAAAGAAGAAACAACAGAAACCACTTCTGAACCTGGAGTAACCAGTTTAATTGTAGATGCAGATGGGAATGTAATTTCTGAGGAAATGGGAGTAATAACCACTACAGTTATTAGAACTAAAGTTGTAAAAATTTATAATAAGTACGATTTTATTTCTCTTCCTATTGGAGTAGGGTACAGGAAGATGATGAATAAAAAATTAGGATTAGAATTTGAAGGAGGTCTTGATATAAACATTTATTATCAAGCTAAAGGAAAAACAGTTGATGATGATTTAAATGTGGTAAGTCTGAAACAAGCAACAAATAGAAATGCTGTTTCCCCGAGCCTTTGGGCTAAAGTAAGATTTGATTATCCGATCGGTGAAAATACGTCCATTTTTGCGGGTGTTTTTGCAAAGCAACAATTAGGGTCAATAACCCAAAAAGAATATGAACTGCAACAGCGGTTCTTTGTCCCTGGAATAAATCTAGGAGCTAAAATTTTGATGAAGTAAGAACTACTTACTAAAAGATGAAACCCGTCTTTCCAAAAGAGGAAAGCGGGTTTTTTATTTTTAAAATAATAGAATTATAATTTAGAAAGACATTTGTTATAATCTTGAACTAGGATAATAAAATTATCAAAATTATATTTTCCTAATCGAATTTCATCTTGAATTAATTCGCAAGCTGTGAAATATTCTAAAAGCGTTTGTCTCACATTTTCTACTTGAGAAAGTTTGGTTTTTCCTTGATTCAAATGTCTAGTAAATAAAGTGTATTGTTTTTTGCCTTTTTCAGTAACTAAAAAATTAGTAACTCTAAATTTTTTAAATACGTACCTTTGACCTTCTTTTTGTATTTAGTAATTATTTTATAATCTCTGTAAACTTTTAAAGGTCCTTCGACAAGAAGTTCAGCAAATTGAATTTCAAAATCATTAGTTGAAAATAAAGTGATTTTTTCAAACTTTCTATCACCGATTGTAAATCCAATTGCTTTATCAGTTGAAATTCTCTTTGTTCTTTTACTGCCGACTTTTTTAAATTTAAAGACGTTTTCTTCTTTTCTATCAAAAGAAAGAAAACCTTCTATTTTAGTAGAATCTTTTAAAAAATAATATCCTTCTTCAAAATCTTGTCCAATTAATAAAAAGGAATAACAAATAAATAAAATTAGGGGGAATATTTTTTTAAACATATTTTTTAATTATCGATGTAATTTTTTAATTCGATCTAAATCTCGTTTATTTTCTCGATTTTTAATCGTATCTCTTTTATCGTAAGATTTTTTTCCAGAAGTTAAAACAACCAAAACTTTAGCGAGACCTCTTTCTGTAATATATAATTGGTAAGGAACCAATGTGAAACCTTTTTCTCTCATTTTACGAGCCAATTTTTTTAGCTCATTCTTTTTAAGGAGTAATTTTCGAATTCTTCGGGTTTCATGATTATTGTATGAACCATGAGAGTATTCCCCAATATATAAACTTTGAATCCATAACTCATCATCTCTAAAGTAGCAATAGGCATCTTTTAGATTAACCAATCCTTTTCGGATTGATTTTATTTCTGTTCCTTTTAAAATAATTCCAGCTTCGAATTCTGCATGAAAATGATATTCGAATTTCGCTTTCTTATTCGTGGAAACAATTTTAATATTATCGGATTGATTTTTACTCATAACAATGAATTAACTCTAAAGATCGGAATTAAGTTCGATTAATCTTGGAAATCCTTTTTAAATTGATCGACTTTAAACCGTCCAGTCACTTGACGAATACGCCAACGGCTAAATTCTTTATCCGTATCAAAACCATAGCCATAAATAATTTCTTCAGGTTTGATGATGGTTACAAATTTTTCAGATTCTAATTTACCCATATTTTCAAACCATACCAATTCTTCAGTTTTTAACGTATCCCCATTGGCATTGGCTAAGATGACATTTTCTTGTACTACTACAATGGGTTCTCTAACAAACCTACCTTTTTCATCTTTAATATTAATAGTTTCTTTTTTAGCTTTATTGGCTGTCAATTTACTTGTAGGTCTTAAATTCTCTCCAATAAAATCAACTTCTAATCCTTCGTTAAATTCTTCAACTAATGAAGCACCAGAAAATCGTTCTAACAATGGAGCTCTTACGATAACCCTCACCTTTAAAGAATCACTATACATCATTTCTACATCTCGAGCAATTTCACTAGGGATGTCTTGATAATAGGAAAACTTTTTTACTGCTGAAATATCATTTTCACAAGCAGAAAAAAAAAGAATTACTATAAAAAAAAGAAATATGTATTTAATTCTTTTTATCATTTATCTTAATAATGTAATATCACCATGATATAAACCTACGTGATTATCTACAAATTCAATTTCTATTACATAAGCATATACTCCAGGATCTAATGCTTTACCATTAGATCGACCATCCCAGCCTTCTGTAGAATATTCATCTAAATGAATATTATCTTTATCAAATAACACGGAACCCCAACGATCAAAAACTTTCATGTTTTTAATAACTCTACCTGCAGGTCCAGCATAGGCAGTAAAGAAATCATTACTGCCATCATTATTCGGAGAAAATGCATTGGGTACATAAATAGGTCTTTCAGGATTAACGAAAATAGTAATTTCTTCTGTATCTACACATCCTGTATTATCTGTTATGGTCATAGTATAAGTTGTTGTAAAAGCAGGATTAGCGAAAGGCATGAAACAATCCGTACAACTTAAACTATCAGTTGGACTCCATTCTACTGTAACAGGCTTATTCGGAGGATAATGTTCTGCTGGAATCTGAATAGAATACCCCAAATTAACCGTCAAGTCATCCCCAGGTAATGCAATCAATTCAAGGGGTTGATTTATGGTAGCAGATTGAGTATCTGTACAACCCATTCCATCTAAAATGGTCACATCAAATGTTCCTGCCTGTACATCGGTTAACACACTGTCCATTTGGAAATTCACCCCATCAACACTATACATAAACGGAGGATTACCTCCAAAAGCTTGTACAATAAATTGACCTGTAGAATCTCCGAAACAAACGACATCCTCCACATCAATTTGAGTAATTCCTAATTCGCCAGGTTGCAATACTTCAATATTACCTTCTATAAGACAATTGTTAGCATCTAACACAGTTACGGTATAAACACCTGCAGTTAAGCCAATAGCTATAGAATCAGTTTGCCCGTCACTCCAATTATATTGATAACTACCAACTCCACCACTTACAGAGGTCTCAATTGATCCATCAGAATCACCAAAGCAGCCAACAGCTATTGAATCTAAATCTAATTCTAAAGGAGGAGGAGGTTGAACAATGAGTTCAAAAAGACCATCACCAAAACAACCATTAGCATCCATGACATTTACATTGAATGTAGCATTTACAATGCCTGTCATGGTATTGTCTGAAACAAATCCATTTCCATCATTCCAATCATACATAAACGGAGCTTGACCATTTGCAATGACTAATTGTATGCTTCCATCATTAAAACCAAAACAAGTTGGTGGTGTAACAGCATCTACTGTCGGATCTAATTCCAATTCTAATTCTTTGACCTCTAAGTCTAATATTTTTTCACAATTATTATCATCTAAGACTGTTACTGTATAAGTGCCAATGGCTAGATTCGAAATTTGATTATTACTTGTAAATCCATTTCCATCATTCCAATCAAATACATATGGAGGAGTTGCACCATTAACATTTAATTCTAATGCTCCATCTGTTCCACCACCACAGGTAGCAAGAGTCATAATGGTATCAAATTCAAAAGCAGGAGGAGAAGGAACTGTAAAAGTTACTACTTCTTCACAAAATTGATTGGTAATGGTCACCATATAATCTCCACCAGTCAAATTAGTTAAATCCTCAGTAGTAGCTCCATTGTCCCAAGTCGTTGAAGTGATTGGGAAAGGAGTAGTTATATTCATATCGATCGCTCCATTAGGCGAATCAAAGCATTCAATAGGACTAACATTGGAGGAAATAACCATCGCATTGACTGTTTCACAACAAGGATCAACAATAACATCTACAATCTCTGTAACAATACAGCCTAAACTATTTTCAACCGTTAGTGTAATTGATTTAGTACCAACTGAACTATATGAAATAGTATGAGGACCAGCTCCACTGGAAATAGCTGGTGAAGCATCTACACCAAAGTTCCAAGACTGACCAACGATTGTACCTAAGGATGTTGTAGTTAAATCATCTACAGTTAAAGTTTCCCCCATGCATATCGTATTATTTGTAGCACTTAAATCAACGACTGTTTGGGGACCTTCAAATTCAGCTGTTCCACCCCAATCTATAGAAAATCCATTACCTGTTGCTGTGAAATTATTGATCGCTAAAGCATAACTGACTCCAGCCTGCATATCTAAAGCGGCAATAAAATTGTCACTTGATCCTGGACAGCCAGGAGGTTCTGTGGTATCTGAAGAAGAATCATTTAAACCCGTAGCTCCAGTACAGGATGCTGCCATACATCTAACTTCATTTTTATTGCTACAATCATTTAACCCATTAGGTAATTCATAGATAATGAAATCTAAATCGTCATTATTATCTGTTGGAGATATTGTAAAAGTCAATGTACCTGCAGTGCCACAAGTCCAAGCAAACCAGGTAGAATTTGTCTCTCCTCCTAAACAAGTCCCGTTTAATTCTGAATTTATAGCACCTACACCAGAAATAGATGGAATAGTAAATGAAGATTTATCACAAAGGAAAGCTCTTGTATTACAATCTCCTCCAGGTAAAACAGGTGGATTATAATTTCGAATACATAATTTAAAAGTTCCAGTTCCAGAATTCCGACCATCTACTCGAATTAAATAAGTTTGACCAACTGTCAATCCTCCTTCATATAATTCAATGATACCCGTATTGCTAGCGTTTGAAATACAACCCAATTCGCTAATGGTTCCGCCACAGTTGTTATTATAAATTGCTGCTTCTGGTGCAGCTAGTGTGCCACCTGGTGTTCCAGCATTTCCTTCAATAAAAATACTAACATCTGGCGCAATAGCTACAAAACTAAACCATACATCATTCACAGTATTGGTCCAACAAGTAGCAGGGTTATATCCAGAATCTGTTGCATCAATATTGGTGAATTCTCCAAAAGAAGAACACCAATCTGATACATCATTCAAAGGAATCGGGTTTTCACAGCCATCATTAGAAGGTTGGGCATATACAGAATGAATACTAAAAAGGGAAAGTAGGATTACCGAAAATAAAATTCTCATAATTAAATATTAAATATATTGAGTTGTTATACGTTAGGGGGTACAAAATTAATTAAATCATTCCTTTAAGCCCTATATTTGAGGTAGATTAAGCTTTTTGTAACGTAATAATAATAGTCTATTGCGTTTACTTGTCAGATGGAATAGATATGAGTTCTGAATCAGGTAACAAAAAGGGATAAATTAAGCTTATATTTGAGCATGAACGGAAAAATTATAGATTTAATTCTTCATAAGGATAACCAAACGATCGCTTTAAATAAACCTAGCGGAATATTGGTTCAATCTGGAGAAAAAGCAGGGGAGGATAAAACATTAATGCAGTTAGCAGAAATTTATTGTAAACATCCATTGGGCTTGGTACATCGGTTAGATCGTCCTGCTTCTGGGGTATGTATTTTTGCAAAAAATAAAAAAGCATTGACTTTTTTAAATCAACAAATGCAAGACAGGAAAGTAGAAAAAAAATATTGGGCTGTTGTGCCTAAAGGGGAAATAAAAGAAGAAGATACCTTAATTCATTATCTGAAAAGAAATGGAAAAAGTAAAAAGGCTGAGGTAGAAAAAACGGAAAAACCACTATACAAAAAGGCAGAATTGAATTACAAAAAAATTGGAGAAATTGATAATTATATTCTTTTAGAAGTGGAATTAATTACAGGAAGATTTCACCAAATTAGAGCACAGTTATCTGCAATTGGTTTCCCAATTAAAGGTGATGTGAAATATGGATCAAGACGAGGAAATAAAGATAGATCGATACATTTACATGCTCGAAGTATTTCTTTTTTGCATCCAGCGTCAAGAGAAAAAATATTAATTGAAGCACCGACACCTAATGATAGTATTTGGGCTGCTTTTCAACAATAAAATTTGATAAACATTTATACGCATTGTTTTATTCAAAATAATTAAATCATGAAATTTAAATATGCACTGTTATTCTTTCTTATTCCAACATTAATTTTTGCTCAAAAAGGACAAGAAATTACTTTGGAAAAAATTTGGAAAGATTATACGTTTTATCCGAATTCTGTTCCTGGATTTAATTTCTTAAATGATGGGAAACATTTTTCAAAATTAGATGGAAATAATATTACGAAATATGATATTACTACGGGAAATCAAGTAGCTGTTTTTTTAAATGGAAATGAAATTGATAATGAAAAATTAGCTAAGATTGATAGCTATGAATTTAACAGTGATGAATCAAAAATAATGATTCAAACAGCAACGGAAGCAATTTATCGTCGATCATCAAAAGCTGTTTTTTATGCCTTTGATGTTAAATCAAAAAAATTAGAATTGGTTTCTGATATCGGTAAAATACAATATGCTACTTTTTCGCCTGATGCAAATAAAGTAGCTTATGTTTTTGAAAATAATTTGTATTACAAAGATTTATCAACAGGGAAAGAAAATCAATTAACGATAGATGGTAGTTTTAATAATTTAATATTTGGTTCTACGGATTGGGTATATGAAGAAGAATTTTCTTTTGCAAAAGCGTTCTGGTGGTCACCAGATAGCAAAAGAATTGCTTACATGGCTTTTGATGAATCAGAGGTGAAAGAATTTACAATGACTTTATATAAAGATGGGGCATATCCTGAATATGAAACCTTTAAATATCCTAAGGTGGGAGAGAAAAATTCTGAGGTTTCTGTTTTTATTTATGATTTAAAATCTGAAGAAACGTTACCTGTAGATTTAGGCACAGAATATGAATATATCCCTAGAGTAAAATGGACACAAAATCCAAATCAATTATGTGTTTTTAAAATGAATCGTTGGCAAAATGATTTGGAATTAGTATTAGCAGATGCTGCTACTGGTAAGACATCTACTTTATTAAAAGAAAAAAATAAATATTATGTAGATATACATGATAATTTAAATTTCTTAAAAGATGGAAAACATTTTATTTGGACTTCAGAGAAAAGTGGGTTTAATCATGTTTATTTATATAACATGAAAGGAAAAGAAGTTAAACAATTAACGAAAGGAGATTGGGAAGTGACGGATTTTTATGGCGTAAATGAAGAAAAAGAAAAAATATTTTTTCAATCTGCCGAAGAGTCGCCAATGGAAAGACATATTTATACTGCATCGTTAAAAGGAGGAAAGAAAAAGAAATTAACGAATAATAAAGGTTGGAATACCGTTCAATTTTCTAGTACATATGATTATTACGTAAATACACATAGCACTATTAATTCTCCGTCCAGTTATACCGTATTTAAATTAAAAGGGGATAAAGTTAGAACCATTGAAGATAATCAAAAGTTAAAGGGAATCATTGAAACACACAAGGCACAACCTGCTGAATTTTATTCGTTCAAGACATCAGAAAATGTGTCTTTAAATGGTTGGATGATTAAACCGCCTAATTTTGATGCGACTAAAAAATATCCTGTATTTATGACGGAGTATGGTGGACCTGGTAGCCAAAAAGTAACGGATAAATGGGATGCTTTTAATTATTGGTGGTATCAGCATCTAGCTCAAAATGATTATATCATTGTTTGTGTAGATAATAGAGGTACTGGAGGTAGAGGAGAAGAGTTTAAAAAAATGACCTATTTGCAAATGGGTAAATATGAAACAATTGATCAAATAGAAGCGGCAAAATGGTTAGGGAAACAACCTTATGTAGATGCTTCAAGAATTGGTATTTTTGGTTGGAGTTATGGTGGTTATCTTTCTTCACTTTGTATTTTAAAAGGAAATGATGTATTTAAATCGGCTATTGCTGTTGCTCCTGTAACGAGTTGGAAATGGTATGATACGGTTTATACGGAAAGGTATATGAGAGATACGAAAGACAACCCTGAAGGATATAAAGAAAATTCTCCAGTATATTTTGCAGATCGATTAAAAGGAAATTATTTATTAGTGCATGGAGTGGCAGATGATAATGTTCATTTTCAAAATTCAGCTGAAATGGCGAATGCATTAATTATGAACAATAAACAATTCGATACCTATTTTTATCCCAATAAAAACCATGGTATTTATGGTGGTTTAACACGGCTTCATTTATATACTAAAATGACGAATTTTATTTTTGAAAAATTATAAAATCAAACCAAGGAATTATAAAAGACGTATAATGAATTTATGCGTCTTTTTTATTTTTAATTTCACTTAATATTTCTTTTAATTCTAAGTTTTCTTGAATTTGAATTCCTTTATAATTTTTAATTTTTTGTAATGCTATTTTCAAATTAATATTTTCCTGTTTTTGCATCATAAAAATACCTTGTTGATCAAAATGGTTGGCTAGATATTCTTGTTCTGTTTGTCCTGGAGTAGGGATTAATAATGCGCTTGCTCCAAGTACAGTAAGATCCATTAACGTACTATAACCCGAACGAGAAACAATTAATTCTGATGAACAAATAATTTGATTTAAATCCTTTGAAGTCATAAATGAAACGACTTCAATATTAGGACTTACATTTATATTTTCTTTGCTTTCTGTTTTTCCTTTAATAATAATAATTTTCCCTTCTATTGCTTTTATTTGATTCATTAATATTTTTTCTAATTGAGTTCTTTGCGGTTCTGGTCCTGATAAAATAATACATAGACGATATTTTTTTTCCGTTTTTATTTTTTTCATTCGAGTAAGCGTGCCAATGTATTTTACATTTTGAATGGGAGAAGGGTGCGATAATTTTCCTGAAATATTAGGTTGTCTTTTTGCATCTGGAACCCAACATTCTTGAAACCGATTCATCCAAAAACGATTGGCTAAATTTCCAAAAAATCTCGCAATAGGATTTGGTATGTCTAAATTTAATTGATGTGTAATAAAGTAAGAAGGGATTTTAGAATGAAAACAACCAAATCGATTATCAGAAATAATACAATCAATTTTTAAATCTTTTACCAATCGCTTCATATGCCAAATGTCACCGAATGTTGCCCTAGTGATTTTTGGTAATTGCGTTGCCATATTCCAAAGCATACTGTTAGAGGAATACTTTATATTATAAGTAGAAATTTCAAATGATTTTAAATGAGGAAATTCTTCTCGTAACAATAAAAGGGCTCTTCCATCTGACGCTAAAAACACTTGATGTCCTAATTCTTCTAATATTCGAATAATAGGAATAGATCGGGTAGCATGCCCCAAACCCCAATCTAATACAGCAACTAATATGTTTTTAGAATTTGTGATGGATAATGTTTTTTCTTATTTTGCGTTATAATATCAGCTTGTTGAATCATTTTTAAACAACGTCATACAAAGTAAAGGAAAAAGAAATGAAAAAAACATATAAGGTCATCGCGATAATAGCCATTGCGACTTATCTTTTAGGAATGATGAGTTGTAAAACTTGTAATTGCCCTAAATTTGAAATTCAGACCGAAGTCATCGAATAAAAAAAGGAAGCAAAATTTTGCTTCCTTTTTTTATTTAATCTTGTTTTCTAGGTCCATTAGGACGATCACCTCGATTTTGCCCTCTTTTCTCTTTTACTCGTCTTACAACCTCTGCTTTAAAACTTTTCTCTGCTCTTTTCAGTCGAACTAATTTTTTTGCAGAAATTTCTTTTTGTAATTTCATATAATATGTTCTTCGCAAAGCCAATTTCTCTTCATCCAATTTCATTTGATTCAGAATAAATGTGTTCGCTTCTGCTTCAGTCATGTCAGCCATAGCTTTTTTTCCTTTTTTATTAGGGCGCATTGCTGCCATGAGATCTTTTTCTTTTTGACGATATTCGTCATAAATTGGCCAAAAAACTTGAGCCTCAGACGCTGTTAAACCCAATTTATCATTGATATAACCTTTACGTAAAGCTTCAATTTTTTCTCTTGCTTCTTCTTTTAATTGTTTCTTATCCACGCCTTGTCCAATACAAATGGCGCTAAAACTGATAAATAATACACTAAATAGGAATATCTTTTTCATAAGAATGCTATTTATATTTCTTCAGAAATTTCATCTAATAATACATCTAAGTAGATGTCTTTTTCCTCTTCAGATAAATTAGAATGATCCTCTATTCCAAATTCATCCGCACTCACTATGCCACTATCCATTAAATCGTCCAATTCTAAATCGTCCATATTCTCATCTAAATACTGAAGGACTTCCTTGGCATTCATTTGTTCTAATTTTGCCCAACTAGATGTAGAAGTATTCTGATTCATCATCCAAAATCCAGCAACAACTAATAACAAAATAGAGGCAGCAAGAGAAACCCACTTAAACGGACTATTTGAAGAAGTCGCCTTATTGATTGGGGTAACGATTGCTTCATTAGACGCTTCCTTTACTTGATCTAAGATCGTATCGGCAAATGAATCAAAGAATCCATCTGGAACTTCGAAGCCACCTTCGCGTTCTTTTAGTTTTTTAGAAAGTAAAGGAGAGATCTCCTGCAATTCCTTTAATATGTCATCTTTTTTATTCATTTGGATTGTATTTCTCTAATCATTCAATAATTGGACTCTAATTATTCTATAAGGTTTAATCTTGTTGTAGAAAATCTTGAATTTTCTTTATAGCATGATGATAAGAAGCCTTCAAACCTCCAATAGATTGCCCCAACAATTCAGCCATTTCTTGATAAGGCATTTCATCTTCATAACGGAGTAAAAAGACTTGTTTTTGTTTGTGCGGCAAAGTCGCTAAAGCATTTTGTAGCAGGAGTTCTACTTCATTGCCATCAAAATAAGGATCAGCTTTTAAGATTTGAGATAAACCCAATTCTTCCTGATCAATCGAATGTGTCTGTTTTTTCTTTTTCTTATTTAAAAAGGTAAGCGATTCATTCGTTGCGATTCGATGTATCCAAGTATAAAGCTTAGATTGACCTTTAAAATTTTTAATCCCTTTATAAATTTTAATAAATGCATTTTGCAAAACATCTTTAGCATCATCATGATCTAAAACCATTTTACGAATATGCCAATACATCCTTTCTTGATAGTTAGTGACCAATAAACGAAAGCCTTGTTCATAGGAAGAAGGCTTGCTGATTAATGAAAGAAT
>JAHDFV010000262.1 GCA_020627985.1 Saprospiraceae bacterium | reverse complement strand
AAGGTTGAGGGCCTTGTGTCCTATTTGGACGTGCTGGTTCGACTCCAGTCATGAGTACAATAGTTTAAGATAACCATTAGGTTATCAATTATTTAGACCACTTCTTATGTGTTTGACTGTTGCAGCAATGTAGCAGCAAACACATTAAGAATGGAAAAAAAATTTTTGCCTGCCAGAATCACAGAGTGGAATAATAGAATTATTATTGTTTTTCACCCCGTGAATCCTTCAACTAATGAAAGAGAGAGATTTGCTAGAACCTTTGATATTAATAGGATTCAAAGTAAAAAGCATAGAAAAAAAAGAGCACAAGAAATAGTTGCTGAGTTAAATGAACATCTTTTACCAAATGGATACCCATATAAAGAAGTTAAAAAAACAAATCAGTTAGCATCTACAAATGCAATTGATGCTTTAAAATTTGCTGCTGGCTGTAAAAGATCAGATAGAGAATCTACAACAGATGCATATATTTATTCATCAAATAAGTTCATATCGTATTTGAAAGAAAAAAAATATGATAAACTAAAGATTATAGAAATTACTCCAAGAATTGCAATAGGATTTTTGGATTGGGTAGTTGTGGAAAAGAAATTATCAAATGTTTCTCATAACAACTTAGCTAGTAAGAATAAAACAATGTTTGATGTTCTAATTGATAGGGAGTATATACATGAAGGATCTAATCCGTTTCGAAATTATAAAAGATTACATGAAACAGAAAAGGAAAGAAGGCCTCTAACTGCTGAAGAAAAAGAAATTCTATCATCATATATTAAAGAACACGATAAACAACTTTATCTAGCTGTTAATATCATGTATTACTGTTTTATTCGAAAAGCTGAAATGCTTAGGTTGAAGTTTAGTTTGATAGATTTCAAAAAAGGTATTATAAGGATGCCAGGAACATCAACAAAAAATAAAAAATCACAAATAGTAACTATTCCTAAAACACTTCTAAAATTATTAATTGAGTATAATTATCATAAATACCCTGGACATTGGTTATGTTTTGGTCGTGGATTTAGACCACATTCTCATTTGAAATGCAGTAAAAATACACCAACATCTAGACATCGAAAATTAGTAAATAAGTTGGGAAAATTGGGGAAGCTATATGATATAAATGGTATTCATTTTTATTCATGGAAGGATACAGGGGTTCTCAATATGATAGAAAAGAAAATTGATATTCGTAAAATTCAAAATCAATTGAGGCATTCTTCATTAGAAGAGACACAAAAATATCTGAAAAAAATATATGATGTAATAGAAGATATAAGAGAAATAGAGGACGATATTTAACAACAAAATTATTTTAACATAATAATGATTTATAAATGTTTACAACAGTAAATAAAAGTTATAATTGAATCTGTTTTTGTAAAAATCGGGCATCCCCTAATGCTTAACGCATAAAATAAGGCTCATTTAAAGGATATATGGCAGTATCCTTTGTAATGGGCCTTTATATTTTATTTACTTTTTATAGAGTACCCATCAACTTTACTTGATGTGATACCACAATCTTTTACTGTGAAATCAATCTTAGATATAATGAAGCACATCATCCCATTTTCATGAACAATATATCGCATAGGTTTTTCCCAGTCTAAACTAACAATGTCAGTTATACCTAATAAAGTTTGAAAAGATATTTTATCCGCATTATTAAATTTATTTATCCAATCAATCCAGTATTTATTAAGAATTGATTCATCTACAGCAGATAAATCTAATATTGTATTGCCAATAGAATTACCATTTACATCAATGCTATCAGAAGAGGCAAAAGGGTAGGGGACAGGAAATGGAGTATCAATAGGTATATCATCTATCAAACCATGATACATGAATAATCTGAAGTCATAATCATTATTTGTACCCACTTTGAATTCTGAATTACCTTCTTCGTTTACAAAAGGGATTTTCCATCTTCTTCTTGGAGATCCTGGACTAGATGAATCGATTTCATCTAGAAAATAAAAAGGATAAGAAGGTAGAGTATATTCATCTTCACTTGGTAATTCTAATGATTCTGTAATCATTGTATCATTTAATACATCATCATTATCTCTTTCTTCAAATATTATTTTATATCCGTCTGAATTCTCAATACCAACATTATATTTTTTATTGACTTTTCTGGACCAATCAATTGCTTCAGATTTAATTACATCATTTCTAGACACAATATTCATCAGTCCATCTTTATATATATAAAATAGATTCAAGTATTCTGAGAGTTTTGTTAAGTATTTTTTCACTGTGAGGTCAGGAATATGATCTTTAAATTTGAATCCATGTTTATATGTGTTGACTTTAAAGTCAGCATTTGGGTGATTAAAAAATAAATCAGGGTGTTTCCAGTCTATCCTGTCTAAACTAACAGTATTATATATATGTAGTTTTTCAAAATCAATGTCATTATAAATACCAATAGGAGTAAAATTAAAAGTACCTGCTATTTTTTCAATTATTAATCCATTTCTAATAAAAGGTACTAGGTTATACTGAAATCCATCATTATCTGTAAACGAATTGGAATTGAAACGATGACCATCTCTATGAAAATTTACATGATCACTCCAAACTAAGTTTTCTCCACCATAAAAATTTCTGTTTTTGAATACTGGAAATTTAAAATCAGGATCACTTGGTTCTTTATTATTAATAAAATAGTTAACCCACATTTGTTGAAGTGCATCATAACTATGTATTGTCGGTGGTTCTAATTGAGCAAATAATCCTCCATTGTCATCTATAGTGAAAATTGGGAATCCCATCCCTGTTAAGTCAATGAACAAAGAAATTCCTAATGGGGGAATTGTAGCTGTAGCAACCCCAGGAAAAACTGCATTAATTTGGTTAGCTATATCTGTAACAACTGTAGGTGTTGGTGTTGGTGTTGGATAATAACCTTCAAATATTTTATCGCCAATTGTAATTTTATATTGCCAATTACCATTTATTTGTTGTAATCTAATAAAGTATTGATGTGTATTGTCACCTGGAACATTAAATTCACCATCAACTAAATCTCTTATTTTCTTTTTCGAATGAAATTCATTGTAAGTTATTGGATCTGAAGTGAAATAAAGTTCTATAAAATCATTGTCATAGTCGACTATTTGAAGACGGCCGTTTTCAAATGGTAAGCCTTCTACATAACAATAAGCAATGTGTTCTTTCTTTAGTTTTGTATGATCAAATCTAGTAGCAAAATTGAAAACCGTTTCATTGCGAGGTGTTCTAGGAATTTTAAAGTTAGTAGTAAATGATCTATTTAAAACATCATTAGAAAATGCTGGATTTATTAAACTAAAAGTTATAGAATAATTTTCAGGCATATCCAGTAATGTATCCCGAATATAAATTTGTACCATTTAAATTTATTTAATTGTTCCTAATCTTTGAACTTTTAAATCATAATTATTTAGGCTCCAGCTTGGTTTGAAGTTGAAGGTTAATGAGTGAAGCACTTCTAAACATTCATCAATTTTGAATGTACCCTGATCAATTTTGATTGGAACTAATTTTTGATCTTCAATTTGCCAAAAGATTATTTTATTAGTAAATAATTGTTGTAGGTTAAGAATTGTTTCTCTTGAATGAAAGCCAGTTCTAGCTCTAAATGTTTGTTGGCTATCAACTTTAAAAGTTACATTCCTATTATCAAATAGATTATTTTGTATATCTCTACTCCTAATGAAATTATTTTTCTTTGATTTTATTTTGGCTTCCCATACACCAGTCAGGTGTATTGTTTCTAAGGTCCCAAATGAATTGATAAACCAAATAAATTCTTTACATTGATAATATCTACAATCCAAGCAATATTCAGGAGAATATACTGTTTTAGGAGAACCACCTAAAGAATTTAGAACTACTTTTATTCTCCACTTGCTAACTGTTTTGGAAGGATTGAATGAATCTAATGAAAGTTGTTGATACCCTGAACTAATCATTAATGAATCTCCTGAATTTATAGAGTAAAGACTTATGTTTGGATATGGTTCTATGTGAGTTGATAAATCATCATATGTTATTTCAATATCTCCAGAAACAATAGACTGAGTACCTATTACAGAACTGTAAATAGTAAAAAAATCTGGTTGATTAGGTAATAATGTTTTTTTATTAAAGAAAGAGAAAACACTTATATCATTTTGATTCAGTGTATATCCATCAGTATTTCTACACTCATCTGAAGTGCCTCCTTGATATACTTTAGAAAATGAAAAAGGGGTATATACTGTTGAAGCAACTGGAGGATTACCAAATTCTTCATAAGCATTTATTCTCCATCTTCTACTTCTAAAACCACTAGTAATCCATGGATTTAATGTAAGAAAGTTGATTAAATAACTATTGTCAATTAAATTAATGTCCTTATTGTTCATCAATATATTATCAAGTATTCTTTGAAGATCGAAAATTGCTCTATAGTTATTACCTGCCTTAATATGAGGAAAAGCCTTAACTGTATATTTCTCATCAAATACATTTGATAATGGAGCAGATTCTAATTCTATTTCAAGACAAATAGAAAAGTTTTTTCTTAAAGTTCCTGCATCTAGTAGGTTATCTGTTTCAATGATTACAGGAATAGAGTTTTCTGAAAAAACTACTTTTGGAGGTGTTTCTATGAAAGTAAGTGCCATTTATTTAATACATTCTAAATCATCATTATTAATGAATTCATCATTTAATACATCATCATTCCATCGGTTATTATAAATACAAACATCATGCTTTGTCCTAAAATCAAAAAGGACTCTAACGCCTGCCCAATTTCCATCATTGTTGTATGTAATAAAACTATAAGTTACATCCTGACCAGCATCAAATGATCTTGACCAAAGTGGATGACCGCCTCTGCTGTTATATCTCATTCGTGTAATTATGTCAGTAGCAGTTATTTCAGCTTCTGTCATAATTTTTATTTGGCTATCATTATCACCATCAATATGATGACCTACGATTTGAAACCCTCCTTGTAATGTTCTGTATTGTATACCACCTTCAAGATGTGTTAATCTTGTAGTAGGATCTATTAACTCTAAAACTAAAGAACCAATTTTCCAGTCTTTTCTTTGGTATCCTAAAAATGCTTCTTGTAATGATATCCTAACAAAACCTAGTTCGTAATCTGAGGTAGATGTATGTTGTATCTTTATGTGATTAGTTGCTATTAGTTTAAAATAATCTACATAATCTATATACCATTGTTCGTTTATCATGATCACAAATTAAAGTAGAATAAACTTTGAATAAAGGACAGCTGCACATAAAACGAAACATTGACTATATAATGTCACATTTAAAATAATTAATGTTTAAGATCTGTGACAATTGTCTCGTTTATGTCCCATCAATGTCTCATCGTGTCTCATTCATAAA
>JAHDFV010000261.1 GCA_020627985.1 Saprospiraceae bacterium | reverse complement strand
AATATTTGTTTTTTTTCTGACTTACTTTTTTAGGTGTCGAGCCTGATATGTTTTTAGGAAGTTCAGGTAGTTTTGGTATTTTATTGATTGTTTCTCCCCAATATTCTTTTACAAGCAATACAGAAGGATTTTTTACAATTAATAATAAAAATAAAATAACAGGGATCAATAGAATTAAAACAACCCACCAATTCGAAAAAGAAATAGTTGGTTGTAAAATAATAATGGCTAAAATACCAGTTAAAGCTCCTCCTAAATGCGCCTCATGTCCAATATTATCATTTTGAGATTTGATGCCCCAAATAGAAAAAGCCATAAATAGAATTCCAAAAATCCAACTCTTTATTTGAATGGGAATTAGAATAAATGAGAGACTCCCCATTGGCTCTAGAATAATTGCAGCTAAAACTAAACCACTCACAGCACCTGAGGCTCCTACAGCTCTATAATCTGGATGAAACTTATGAATAAATAAGGCAAGTAAATTTCCTCCAATAAGAGAAAGAAAATAAATGAGAAAGACATATACAGCACCATAAGATTTTTCAATAAAATATGAAAAAGAACTCAGTGCAAACATATTAAAACCGAAATGGAACCAATTAACATGAAGGAAGCCGGATGTAATTAATCGCTTATATTCTTTGTATAAGAGAATAGGCTCAATATGGAATAAATTATTTTCCATATGAGCCCTTTCTTTAAATCCTTTATTCGTATAAGCAAAGGTTATGATGATTATCACAAGACCAACAATGCTATACGTATCCATTTCCATATATCAGAAATTATTAAAAATTATTCATTACTTTTTTCTTTAACTTTCGCTTGTATTCTTCTTGAGCCCAGTCTCTGTAATTTTTAGTACTCTTACAAATGACATAACAAAATCTCCGTACTCGATCATTAATATCATCATCTAATAAACGAAGTTTCCCGAGCGCTTCCATTAAATCAACACTATTGGTTGTAACCATTTCCACATGTTGATCAATAGATGTTTCTAAAATCACAAATGAACGAAGACTTAACGATTTTACTCGATCACTTTCTTTATCAATATCAAAACTTACATCCTCTGTTTTAGCAAATTCTTTTCTAATTTCTTCGGGCATTACATATTTGAAACTTCTTTCGATCATTTCATCTGTGACCAGATTTTCAAGGAATTGATTTGGGTTTCTGAAAATTCTTTGCCAATCTACTTCCAATTCCCAAAGACCAAAACGAGCAGAATTATTACCTAAATCAATAATATCGAAAGTTGGTTTATTGGGTAAAAATCTTGATCCTCGACCAATCATTTGAAAATATAAACTCAAAGATCGGGTAGCTCGATTTAATATTATCGTTTCAATACTCGGTTCATCAAAACCAGTAGTTAAAATACTGACCGAAGTTAAAATAGCATCAGGTGTATTTTTAAACCAAGTTAAAATTTCTTGCCGTTGTTTTTTATTCGCAGTATTATCTAGGTGCCTTACTTTATAACCTGCATAATTAAAAGTATCAAAAACGTGTTTGGATGTTAAAATACCATTATTAAAAATTAATGTCTTTTTACCTTTAGCTCTTTGTTCATACGCATACAATAATTTACTTTGCATCCGAGAAGTAGAGTAGAGTACCTCCGATGACTTTACGGTATAATCACCATTGATCCCCAGTTTTAACGAACCTAAACGAACATCATAACTATAAGTATTACCTTTAGCTAAGAAGTTATTTTTTATTAAAAATGAAATGGGACGACCTACAATTAACTCATTGTAAATCTCTTTCATTGGAAGTTTTATATTAGAACTTAAAGGTGTTGCAGTAACACCAAGAATGAAACACTTCTCAAAGAATTTAAATAACTTTCTAAAAGAATTGTAATGCGCTTCATCGACAATAACCAAACCTACATTTGGGAAAGAAACCACTTCATCATTTAAACGATTATTTAAGGTTTCCACCATGGCAACAAAACAAGCATATTCATCTTGATCAAGTAGTTCTTTTACCTTACTATCGATGACTTTACATTTAACGCCAAATCCTTCTAACATACGAGAAGTTTGCCCACATAATTCAATTCGGTGCGTTAAGATCAAAACCTTTTTTCCTGTATTTTCTATGTAGCGCCTTGCGATCTCAGAAAATATGACAGTTTTACCACCTCCTGTAGGCAGTTGATATAAAAGGTTATAATCTTTAGGACAATTTTCAAATCGTTCAAAAATGTGATTAAGATCTTCTAATTGATAGTTATAAAGTTTCTTTCCGTTTTCAGGTTTATTCATCTGAATGCTTTAATTATGATTATTTGCTGCTGATTTTGATTTTTTGTGGATCTACCTCCAACAAAAAAATCGTCCAAAACTACATCTATTTTTAAGTTGTTACATCATTTTTATCCAAATACTTTCAAAAAAAATTAATATGTAAAATAAAAGTTGAAACTTATTTGGGCTATAAATAATATAAAGTACTGAATGTCAATAAGATTTTATATGACGAACTATATTTTATTACAACACATTTTTTGAAGAATTAGTTGTCCTTGATTTTAAATCAAAAAAATATAGCGAATGTCTTTCTCAGAAGATGAGTATAAGGGTTGATTATTCAGTATCTTTGAAATATGGAATTATCAGGGAAAATATTAAATGAGATATTAGCAAAATTAAAGATCGAAACCTTAAATGAGATGCAGCAAAATATGCTTGCTTCCTATGATGGTGGAGATGACTTTGTCTTATTATCTCCTACGGGAACAGGTAAAACATTAGGGTATTTGTTACCAATTTTGAAAGGATTAAAAAAGAAATCAGAAGGAGTTCAAACCTTGATCTTAGCTCCTTCAAGAGAATTAGCATTACAAATAGAAAGTGTTTTCAAAAAAATGGGTACTCCTTTTAAGGTGAATTGTTGCTATGGAGGACATCCCATAAAAATTGAAAAGAATAATTTGTTAAATCCTCCAGCAGTATTAATTGGTACGCCAGGTAGAATTGGAGATCATATGAGAAGAAATCATTTTGATCCTTCAGACATTCACACTTTAGTACTGGATGAATATGATAAATCGCTTGAATTTGGTTTCCAAAAAGAAATGGAGGAAATCATTAAAAACTTAGGATTATTAAATAAAAAGATTTTAACCTCTGCAACGAAAGCACATGAGGTACCCTCTTTTACAGGTGTAGAAACGCCGATCATTTTAGATTATTTGAAAGATGTAGAACCTGAAAAATTAACTATTCGGGCCATTAAATCGGATAATGAGGAATTAGATAAATTAGATTTATTGTTTCATTTAATTTGTAAAATAGGGAATGAACCTACTTTTGTTTTTTGTAATCATAAAGCAGCTGTTGCTCGAATTAGTGAAGAACTTTGGGGGAAAGGAATTGTTCACGAAACGTTTCATGGGGACATGGAACAACAAGAAAGAGAAAGTGCTCTCATTAAATTTAGAAATGGATCTTTAAATGTTTTAATCGCAACAGATTTAGCTTCTAGAGGATTAGATATTCGAGAAATAAAAAATGTGGTTCATTATCAAATTCCATATGATGAAAAAACATTTACACATCGAAATGGGCGTACTGCTAGGATGCAAGCAACAGGTGATGTATATTTCGTCATGGCAGCTAAAGATTTCTTCCCAGATTACTTAAAAGAAGAGCCCCTTATTCAGGAACATGAAGAAGCTGATCGATTACCAATAAAACCTGAATGGGTAACCCTTTTTATTGGTGGTGGTAAAAAGGATAAAGTCAATAAAATTGATATTGTTGGATTATTTTTAAAGAAAGGTAAAATCAATAAAGATGAATTAGGCTTAATTGAAGTAAAAGATTTTTATTCTTATGCTGCTGTAAAAAGAGATAAATCAAAAGATTTAATTAAACGTTTAAAAGGAGAAAAAGTTAAAAAGAAAAAAATTAGAATTGAAATAGCTAGATAATATTTTTTAATCCCCAAACTCAAATGAAAATTACTTTTAAGAAATATTTAATTCATGTTTTAGTATTTCTGTTTATTTATATAAACAATACACAAGCACAATTGTATAATTATAGTTGTTCGTTTCCTTATAAAGGATATGTAAGTAGTTTCGATATCAATGGAAAAGGACAGGTATGGATTTCTAATAATGGTGAATTATTTCGATTTAATGGACATCAACTGACAGCTGTAGGCATAAAAGATATTGAAGGAAAATATTCCTTGACTTCAACTTTTGTAAAAAAGGGTAAAGAAATTCTTATTAAATCTAAAAGAGAATTATTCTTTTATAATTATAAAAATAATTCTTCAAAAAAAATTGGAGATATTCCTGAAGAACATGTCCTTCTAAAAACTCACCTAGATAAAGTAACAAAAGACATTTGGATTTTTACTAGAAATGAACGAGATAAAACTTTACCCGTTTATCAATTCAAAGAGGGTAAAAATGATATTGAATATGCTTTTGATTTATTACCAGATGTAATATCAGATGACTTTGATTTTGATTTTGGTTTTAAAGAGTGTAATAATCAATTTTATTTTTCTAAAAAATATTCTGATTTTATCATACTAGATAAAGAAGGACAAAAAATTAATTTACAAGTAATTAATGAACCGAATTTTAAAATAGAAAAAGAATGCTACATTTTTCGATTGGATAATAAAGGAGATCTCTGGAGGATGCGGGGTGATGAATTTGAAAGATATGATACTAGTTCTAAAGTATTTATCAAAAAGAAAATAAATATTAATTTAAAAATTGCAATGAATTGCCCGTCTTTATTAAAAGAAGGACGAAGATTAAATATTATACATGTTGATACAAGAAACAGAGTATGGTTTGGGTTTGAAGCTGCATTTTTATTAATGTATGATGAAAATAATAATGAGACTTTATCGTTTCGAAAAAATATAATTGATGGGATTGGTGGAAGAACTTCAGATATAAAGCATTTAAAGGAAGATAAAGATGGAAATATATGGGGAACCAATTCATCAGGCATGTTTAAAATTAATAAAAATGGAAATTATTTTAAAAGTTTTTTGGTAAATACAGATAATAAAGATCACCCTATTTACGAAGATGGAAAAAATGAATTTAAAAATGAAGTAATAAATTTTTTTAATGAAGACGGCATATCTCAATTTAAATGCGATGCAATTGCTGAAGAGAAAAATGGTGATCTATTATTTAATGATAGTCGATTTATTTTTAAACTGAATAGACAAGAAAATAAAATAGAATATATTCCTTTTTTTATCGAAAAGGCTTGCAAAATTTTTACATTCATGACGATGTTAGATTGTTTTCGACATGGGATAGATACTATTCTTTTGATTCGCTTTACAATTTTAATCAAAAGATGTATCCATTAAAACATATACAAGGGGTTTTTCAACAAAAAGACAATACTATTTGGGT
>JAHDFV010000260.1 GCA_020627985.1 Saprospiraceae bacterium | reverse complement strand
TGTTTTGTATGAGAATTGAAATTCTAGATTTTTTTTTCAATCAATGAAAACACTGTTCCGATAGCTATCGTGATGAGTATGTGAAGAAGAGTGAAGACGAAAGATAAATTTTAACCATGCAATTTAATTCGTAATAAAGTTTAATAACTAGAAAAGAAAATGCCCATAAATTATATTCTTTTTCGTCTACTACAGTTGGAGGAATTATTACTAGAAATATCGAAGTAACAAATGGCGGCTTTGGAAACTTAAAATAATTCTGGTTTGAAGAAATTTATTCAGAATCAGATTTAGAATTATCTAATTTTAAAATAAATGAACAAGAAATTCCTTTAAGCCATATTTCTAATTCTCACGGCATATTACAAATAGATTTCGATATAAATTTAATTCACTTATCGATGGCAGTATAAGTTCAATAGGAAATGGAAATAATCGTTTTCAAAAAGCCCCTCGATCTTTTGATTGAGGGGCTTTCTCTAGTAATGTATTTCTGGATTATTCTTTTTCTCTAGCCTTTTCAAATCGTCTTCCTATTAAATAACCGATGGAAGATCCTCCTAACATTCCTAGAAGCATGCCCATTCCAAGGCTACCAATAAAAAGTCCTAATACTAAGCCTAGCGTAGCGCCAATTGCCATACCTAAGGCTAACAAATTGTCCTTAATCATAAATCATGGTTTTGGTTTACAATGATAGTTATTTAGTAGAATTATTCAAATAAAACAGCTTTTGTAAGGTTTGGTTCAACTGTTCTTTAATCTAATTTATATAATAATTATCTGTTATACAAACCTTTAAACGAATAATATTGTGACTTCAGTATGTATTACATCATCATTATTCATTAGATTTACTCAGTTCAGGGAATGGAAATTGAGTGATACTTCTTATAAAATTCATCAAAAATCAAAGCAAATAATACCGCTAAAATAGGACTAAAAAGATAAAACATTCGGGCTAAATCTGTAGATAAAAAGGCATGAACAAAGATGACCAAGATATAAAACAAGGTAAATGAAGGCATTTTCTCCTTGACTCGCCCTCTTATATTCTTATCCAATCCCCCTAGAAACAATAAGCCCCAAACTCCAAAAATGGACACCAATTCATATACTCCATGAAAGGAGAAAAATCGTTTTACAGCAGGAACGATTAAATCAAAATGAGCAAAATCTTTTTGTAGACTATCAACTGCTCCCACTCCATTTAAAACATCAAAATAATATCTAAATGAAAAAACGAGAAGTCCAGACAATCCAAATAGAAAGACCTGTTTTAGTTTAGGAATATCGGAATAAAAGAAAATGATGGGTGCAATAAAGATAAAAGATTCCTTAGCCCAAGGGCCTAGTAATATACTAATGATGATGAGTCTTTTATTCTTTTTGATAATCCCCAATAGTGCCAAACCAATTACTATACAATATAAACTATCTACTAAGGGTAATCCTGCAAAGTAAGCCGTCCACCTAGAAGTTAAAACTGAAAGCAAACCAATGATTCCCGCTAAGGAAGAAACACCTACACTTTTACACATTCTATAAACAAGTACTCCAAAAATGGACATCAAAGTACTATTGAGTAGAAAGAAACTCATTCCTAAAGAAAAATTGGGTCCTGGAAAAGTCCAAGGCTGCAATAGATTAAAAATAGGTCCTAGAAAAAAATCAATAGCAGCAGCAAGAAAAGGAACAATCACTCTATATCGCCTCACGGCACTCTGATCGAATCCTTCTGTCGCTACATTGATATACGTAGCGATATCTGGGTTAGCAACGAGATCATAACTATATTCACTAAACAATGCGAAAGCTGGACCAAAAATAATAGCAAAGCAGAACAAGAATATTTTCAAGTTCGGATATTTCTTTAAGAAATGATAAGCCTTAATAAAAGGGTTTGCTTTCATACCCAATAAAGGTAAGAAGCTCTAGATAGATTATAAACATTAATACGAATAGAATTGTATGGATAAAATCAAAAAGAAGAAATAATGATTATCCTTTCTTTAATTCTAATACTGTAATTTCTGGATAAATGCCAGCCCTGAAAGAAAATCCTTCTAGCATACCAAATCCCCGATTCACATATAAATATTGCTTCGCATTCTCATAAAGACCCGCCCAATTTTTATAGACATATTTTCCAGGACTCCATTTCATTCCTAAAAATTCTACTCCCATTTGAGCACCGTGGGTATGTCCACTTAATGTTAAGTGAATGTGTTTATCAAAATCTTTTACTTCTGCATCCCAGTGGGTAGGATCATGGGACATTAAAATGGTGAAATCTTCAGGATCCACACCTTCTAATGCAGCATTCAAATCTCCTTTCTTCGGAAAGTATCGAGCTACGCCCCAATTTTCTACACCAACTAAACGAATGTGCTCGCCTTCTTTTTCCAATTTCACATTGGCATTATTCAATAAGGTTAAATTACTTTCGGCGTATTTATCTTTGATTCTTTGTCGATTTTCTGGAGATCTACTTTCTTTTTCTCTATATCCATAATCATGATTTCCTAAGGATGCATATTGACCAAAAGGTGCATTTAATTTTTTTAAAGCGTCTACATAAGGATCGACTTCTTCCGCATATTGATTGACCAGATCTCCTGTAAAAAGAATTAAATCTGCGCCTTGCTCTTGTAATAAATTTAATCCGTATTCGACACTAGCTAAACTATCAAAACTTCCTGCATGAAAATCTGAAAATTGCGCTACTTTAAATCCATCAAAGGCAGCTGGAAGATCATCAAAAGTTAAGGAAACATTTTTGACTTTGAAATTATATTTTCCTCTAGTCATTCCATGCAAAAAAGAAAAGAATGGAACAGCAGCAACCATGACAGCCGCTTGTTTAATAAAGGTTCTTCTGGTGGCAACTCGTTCTGGCATAACTTCAGAACCATTCGCTAATTTAATGAAAAATTCTATTAACCGATATCCATCTCCCACTAACAAAAAAGGGAGAATTATTAATTTGACAATAAACATGGACCAAACAAATGCTTGCAATAAGTTGATTGGCATTGTTCGATCACCCCCTCCTTGAGTGACATAAAGAAATAAGAATAACATTCCTCCAAACTGTAAGGACAAAGTAGAGAAGTAAACCACTCTACCAATCATCTTAGCTCGATCTGAACTAAATGATTCGTGAACTTTACTAAAATAAATATAAAGATCTGGAAGCGAAATGAAAATTATAAAGACGATAAGCCCTATGATTCTCCCCATGGTCTATTTTGTTTGAAGGATGAATTTCTTTTTGTATCTATTAAATGAAAAATAAGCATAAATTGTTTTCTGATTTCAATAAAATTGAGGATTAAAAGCTAATTTTCGACGGAAGTCAATCGAATCAAGATAAATTCGTTTTACAACAACACTTTGCTCAAAATAATTGTTATTATTTTAGCAATTGCAAAAGAAATACTATGAATAAAAACAAGATACCAGTTACCATTATTACTGGATTTTTAGGCGCAGGTAAAACGACTTTATTAAATCATTTGACGGAGCAAAACCAAGGAAAGAAATATGCTATCATTGAAAATGAATTTGGCGAAATTGGTATCGACAATAGTTGTTGGAGTGGAAGATGGTATTTTCGAAATGTCGAATGGTTGTATTTGTTGTGAGCTCAATGATGATTTAATTGAGTTATTAATTAAAATCATAAATCGAAAAGATGAAATTGATCATTTAATTATTGAGACTACAGGAATGGCAGAACCCGATGGTGTTGCAGCTGCTTTTATAACAGATCCTGAAGTGCAGCATTATTTTAGATTAGATGCCACTGTTTGTCTGGCTGATGCGAATTTTATTTTAGACATAGTGAGCGAACGCCAAGAAGCTAAAAAACAAATCACTTTTGCGGATCATATAATCATCAATAAAATAGATGATGTTGATGAGCTTTATCAAAAAGAAATAATTAATGAATTAAAAAAAATGAATCCTTTAGCATCATTGGAAACAACGAATTTTTCAAAAGTAAATGCTAATGTTTTAGAATTATCGGCTTATGAAAGTAAAACGATATCCGATCGTTTAATAGCTCTTAGTGATCATCAACATAAAGATCATGTTTGCCATTCTGGTTGCCAACATAATGACGAAGAAAAAGAAGGACATCATCATCACCATTCAGATGTTGTTTCGCATAGTTTTACGATTGAAGCTCCTTTTGATTTATTAAAATTCAGGCATTGGATAAATGTCTTATTAATGTTACAAGGAGAAAGAATATATAGAATAAAAGGAATTATTTATTTCATGCATAAAAATGAAAAGATGATTTTACAGTCTGTAAAAAACATGCATACTTTTCAATCGGGTGCAGCTTGGGGTACTGAGAAGAAAGAATCTAAAATTGTTTTTATCGGAAAGGATTTAAAAAGAGAACCTATAGAGAAAGCGATAAATTCCTGTTTACATTCTGAATCTTATTTCGGATGAATTACCCAGATCGTTCAATTCATTTTTAAATGGATTTTCTTTGAAAAAGATTAAAATTAGTTACTTGGATTTAATTTTATATCGAAGGACTTTTATGGCAGCATCTAGTTCTTTTATTTTAGATTGAGCAATGGGTAAAAAGGTAGAAATAACTTCATCATTATTTAATTGGAAACCAACAATTGAAGCTTCTTCATCTAACATCAAATCATCTACTAAACTTTCATCTAATTCTTCAGAATTTTCATCTTTGGGCGCTTGGCTAAATAAAACATTTATATCATTAAAATCTTTTTCTTTTCTCCCTTCTTTATATAAATACATACTTCGATAATAAGAAATTTTATTCTTATAAATCTTAATGACTTCTTTTCCTTTAGCATACCAAATCCAAGAACGAAAAAAACTAAACACTATTCCTCCTGTTATTAATAATACTAAAGCTGTTTCTTTCCAACCTAGAAAAAAAGATAACCCCTGAGCCGCTCTTTGCCATATTGTAACACAAACAAAAATAAACACAAGAATTAATACGATACTTATTCCAGCATATAACTGCTGAAGCTTTGAAGCTTTTGGTTTTATCTCAAATAAAAGATGATCCTTATTAATAGTAAGAGACGAAAAATTCATATTATTTTTTAATGCTAGAGATAATTCTACTTATTCAACAAGGATTTTAAAAATCTGTTCATTTATTAATAAATATTTCAATTCTTTGAATTATATTTCTAATATCTTTTATAGACAAATCAATAGATGTTTCAATATTTATTTCATCTAATTCAAAACTTAAAATCGCTCGTCCTTCTTCTTCAAATATATCATCGAGTATTTTATTTTCTTCTTCATGTTTAGTACCCGAAACATTCCAAGACTGAACGGCGATATTTTTAAATGAATATTCTTTTCTACCTAAAATAAACCAAAAGTAATCAGAGAAATGAATCATTTTATTTTTAG
>JAHDFV010000259.1 GCA_020627985.1 Saprospiraceae bacterium | reverse complement strand
ATAAAAAGGGTCCGTTGTATCTCGTATCCAAACTTTTAGAAATGAATTCATTTCAAATATTCCAGATCCTTTAGAATAAGATTGAGACATTAACTCCGTCATTCCATATTCCGAATGAATTTTATCAACATTGAATCCTTGCTTTAATATGTGGTGCAATTCTTCTCTGGTAAGTTCTTTCCTTCTCCCTTTCATTCCGCCTGTTTCCATTACGATAGTATTATGAAGCGGTAAAGGATATTTTTCCGCTAACTCTAGCAAAGCAAAACTCACACCGATCAATATGGTTTTACCAGCGTAAGGTGCTTTTAGTTTTTGAATTAATTCTTCTAGATTATGTAAATAGAAGCCACTTTCTAACTTGTTCTTTTGGATGAATTGATTTGCCATATGAACCAAAGAAGAGCCTTCTCTTTCTAAATAAGATGGTAAAAGTGCTAGGATTCTAATTTTTTGAGGATCTTGATATTCATTCTTAAAAATAGAATTTGCAATAGAATTATACCATTCTATTTCTTTTACAAAATGCTTTGAGGTGTTCTGTCCTGTTGTTCCACTGCTTGTAAAAATTACTTGAGGCACAAAATCAGTTGATTTTATCGAATGAGATTTAAAAAACTGGATCGGTAAACAAGGAATTTCATAAATTGATTGAAAAGTTGAAGATTTTTTACCTAATTGATCAACATATTGGCGATAAACCCGATTATATAAGTATTGGTAATGGAATACTTCAAAAGCAATAGATTCAAAATCATTTGCAGTTGAATGAAGAATTTTATGTTTAAGTTTTTCTCTCATTAGACCAATTGATCAGTTTGTTCGTTATGTTTGTATAAAATTCATTAATGTGAAAAACAAATTTACTTTTCTTTTACTATTCTTAACTATTTGCATTATCAATAGTTGTACAGATGCACCAGATTATCCAGATGAACCAGTAATTGAATATCTTCGAATAAATAAGCCTTTAGTTTATCAATCTGGATTTGAAAATGATTCTTTATTAATTACTTTTTCATTTACAGATGGAGATGGAGATTTAAGTTTTTCAGAGTTAAGTAATGAAGTTGATGTTTTTCTTAGAGATTCTAGAGCAGATACTATGTTGGTTACTACTTTTCAAATTCCTTCTATTCCTTTACAAGGTATCGGAAATGGTATTTCTGGAGAGATAACTGTCATGCTTCAAAACAACCCTTTTAACATTTGTTGTTTGACAGAAGATTATCCATTAGCGAGTCCATGTTTTCCTGATTCATATCCAGCTGGAGCTTCGGAAGTCATGCACTATACTATTCAAATTAAAGATAGAGCGAATCATTTTAGTAATATCATTCGAACAGAAGATATTACTATACAGTGTAATTAATCCAATCTATACCTTTAATTAAATGATCTTGAGTGAACTTTTCTTCTGATTTATCTTCTACTTTATGATTGTACACCCAATTCGCTTGAGCCGGCAAACTCATTAATATGGATTCGGTTCTTCCATCAGTATCTAAACCGAATTTTGTTCCTTTATCCCAAACTAAATTAAATTCCACATATCGCCCTCTTCTAACCAGTTGCCATTCTTTTTGTTTTTCTGTAAAAGAACGATTTTCATTTTTATGCAGAAGGTTTAAATAGATTGGGCAAAAGGTATTTCCAACATCTAGCACAAAATCAAATCTTTGATCTTTGGTGAAATTATCATTATAAGAAAGTCTATCAAAGAAAATTCCTCCTATTCCTCTTGTTTCTTTTCTATGTTTAATATAAAAGTAATCATCCGCCCATTTCTTAAATTTAGGATAATAAGCTGCACTATGTTTATCACATGTGTTTTTCAACATTTCATGGAAAAATATAGCATCCGTAGGATTAATATAATGCGGCGTTAAATCTATTCCACCACCAAACCACCAAGTTCCATTATCCATTTCAAAATAACGAACATTCATATGTATAATAGGAACTAAGGGATTTTTAGGATGCAAAACTATTGAAACACCAGTTGCAAAGAAATTGCTTTTTTCAATTTGTAAGGCTTGCAAGATTTTATCAGGTAATACGCCACTAACAGCAGAGAAATTTACGCCCCCTTTTTCAATTTTATTCCCTTGTAGTATTCTCGTTCTTCCACCACCTCCGCCTTCTCTTTCCCATAAGTCTTCATGAAAAGAACCACCATCTACTATTTCTAATGTTTTACAAATATCATCTTGTAAGTCTTGAAACTTCTCTTTGATCTTTTCTTTTTGAATCATCTATTTTAAAAATTAAAATGTTTTACAAAGAAAAGAAAGGAATTGAAAGTATTGAAAAGATGTGTGATTAATCTCTAATAAAATTTAAATCCACAGGTATAATATTAATATCATCTGTACCTGTACATGTATTGCTATCTGTGACCGTTACTGTATATGTCCCTATAGAGTTTACCATAATTGTTTGACTCATTTCACTGTTAGGATCCCAGGAATAATTAGCAAAACCTGCTCCAGCATCTAAGGTTAAATTATTGGCATCGCAAAGAATTGAATCTCCAAGAATTTCAGGCATTGGGGAAGGATTAACTGTGATTGGTATTACTTCTTCAGCTGTACATCCATAATCAGAGCTAATGGTCACGGTATATGAACTTGTTGTTGTGGGACTTACAGAAATATTGGGTGTAGTTTCATTAGTACTCCAAATATATGTACCCCCTCCAACTGCTGATAAATTTGAACTTTGACCCACACAGATTTCATCATTTAAAGGAGACGAACTTGGATTAAATGGCATACAACCATTTCTTAGTGTATCTATCCAGGCTATGTTTGCTGGTGTATTGCCTAATCCTGGTGTTTCATTTGAAGTGGTGATATTTGTATTCACCCAGTTTGGTGTTCGATAAGGGTTGTCTGGATCAGTTGCAAATTGATTGGCCATATACATCACATTACCAGAAGCGGAACCTGTAAAGTAAACTTTTGGTTGTGTGTATGGCGGCGGTAAAAAATTGTTACTGCCCCAACTCACTGCATGGTGATAAGTGGTTAAATTTGCAGGATTTATAATTTGATAAGTATCATCTGCATTTTTCATAATACAGGTGACCCAGTTCCCGCCTGTGGTATATGTGGCTGGCGTATAACTTGTATTCGTTAAAGTCGGTAATGCTGTAGTATGTTCAAAATTGTTACTATTGTAAGGCAATATATAAACACAATCAGAATTCGCATCCGTTTCATCAGCAGCAGGAACTTTGGGATTCACATCTGTATCATTGTAAATAACAATAATGGATCCTACTCGTACACAAGACCAAAGCGCTATATTTCTAAATCTTATATGACCATCCGCTATACCATTCCCTGATTGAGGAGGTGTGGAATGCCAACCATTATTATCATCTAGAATCCAACCTCTTAAATCTACACAATCTACACTACAACCATCATTTGGTCCTACAACGACTAATTCTATATATTCTCCATTATTTGACCCTTGTGAGATTTCATTAATAGCAATTTGGCAAAAAGCAGTGTTTATTAAAAATAAAAAAAGATAAGAAAAATAATATTTCATTCTATTGTCCTTAAAACAGTTTATTTGTGTTTACTACATCACAATATACAACGAATACACTATATGATTCGATTACTTAACATTAAATTTCAATGAATCTTACATCAGGGAACTATTCTTTCAATATCTATGTAATATACTTGTCAAAGACGTTTATTCAATAAAAATTATCATCATGCGTCTCTTCATCACATATAATCTTCAAAAGCCCTTCATTGTGGCATTCCTCAGGTCCTAATTGGATCTATCTACTCAATTGGAGTATAAATTTTCTTATTTATTCTTATTTTGATATTCGTTTATTTGAATGAAATCAGAATTATCGTTTTACCACATTTGTGGTACAAAATTTAAAAATATGTCTAAGTTAAAAATTAAGGGTAACGACCTTAAGTTAGCAGGTGTACCTTCTGGACCTTTGGCTGGTTTAGCAGTAGCTATAGCGAAGAAACATTTTAGATCAGAAGAATATGATCGTTTTTTAACAGATTTAGCATTAGTAACAAAAACTCCAGAAAAATTTGTTGATAATATTGTTTGGGAAACTTATGCTAATAAATTGGTTTCGCATCAAATTATAGAGGAAGAAAAGAAAGAAATTTCTTTAAATGAAAATGCAGCTCCGTATAAGATTTGGGGAGCGAATGATATAGAAGCAGGCGCTTTAAATCAAATGGATATTGCTTCTCATTTACCGATTACTCATTCAGGAGCTTTAATGGCTGATGCGCATCAAGGCTATGGATTACCTATTGGTGGTGTTTTAGGTGTTGAAAATGCTGTGATTCCTTATGGTGTTGGAATGGATATTGGTTGTAGAATGTGTCTTTCTGTTTTTCCAATTGCCCCTTCATTTTTTAAATCTGATAGCAGTAATTTAAAAGTGATGTTGAAGGAAAATTCTCGATTCGGCAAGCATGTTTTTGATGATCCAGATGGAGATCATGAAATATTAGAACGTGCAGAATTTAATGATACTAAGATTTTAAGACAATTGAAGGATAAAGCTTATAAGCAATTGGGTTCTTCAGGTTCAGGTAATCATTTTGTTGAATTTGGTATTACAGATATTACCGATCCTACTAATGAAATGGGATTAGCTGTAGGCACTTATTTTTCATTATTAACGCATTCTGGTTCTAGAGGGTTTGGTGCTAAAATAGCGCAGCATTATACAAAAGTAGCTATGTCTAAAACTTTATTGCCAAAGCAGGCAAAGCATTTAGCTTGGTTGAGTTTAGATTCTGAGGCTGGGATGGAATATTGGATTGCTATGAATTTAGCAGGTGACTATGCTTCAGCGTGTCATCATGATATTCATAAAAGAATGGCGATTTCTCTAGGAGAACAACCCTTAGCTATGGTTGAAAATCACCATAACTTTGCTTGGAAAGAAAAAGCGGCTGATGGCACTGAACTTATCGTTCACCGTAAAGGAGCTACACCTGCAGGTAAAGGAGTTTTGGGAATTATACCTGGATCAATGACTGCTCCTGGATTTATTGTCCGTGGAAAAGGGAGTGCGGTTTCTTTAAATTCTGCTTCGCATGGAGCTGGAAGAAAAATGAGTCGTACTAAGGCAAAGAATTCTTTTACTAAGAAAGAATTACGACAATTATTAGGTAAGGAAGGTGTAACATTAATTGGTGGAGGTTTAGATGAAGCACCTGGTGCTTATAAAAACATCCATGATGTCATGAATGCTCAAATTGATTTGGTTGATGTATTGGGTACATTTCATCCTAAGATTGTTCGAATGGATAAGTAATTCTTATAAATGTCCAGTAAACATATACCAAACATGCTGGAGTATCTATAATTAAAAAGGCTGCTTAATTGTAATTGATTAAGTAGTCTTTTTTTTCTTTTATTGCCTTTTAAAATTTATTCGTTT
>JAHDFV010000258.1 GCA_020627985.1 Saprospiraceae bacterium | reverse complement strand
CTTTTTTATACCTTTTAATTTTATTATTTAAATAATTTTGAAATGGGGAATCAATATTTATTTTGTTATTAAAATAAGATTTTAAAATTAAATGACTCGTGAATAATTTTGAAATTGATGCAATAGGGTAAATAGTCTCTTTATTCGGTTGTTTTAAATTGCCCTTTTCTGTTTCACCATAATTATGAAAAGAAATTTTTCCGTCATTATAAAAAGCGATAGAAAGACCAATATTTTCTACATCGGAAATGAAAGGGTTTACAATTTCATCTAAAGAAGTATCTGTATAAATTTTAGGAAAAATAATTTTATTGTCCTTGAAATTTAAGCCATCTATTTTATGTTTGTCGTTAAAATAAATTTGAAGAAAATGATTCGTAGAATTATTATTTTCAAATATAAGATCAGAAATAGTTATAAATTTATTGAGTCTATACGTAGCACTAACCCCTTTTATTTTTCCTTCATTTCTTTTTAATTTAGTAAATACTTTTTTCAAATTTTTCTTTTTCAATTTTTTTCTATTTGCCTTACTGAATGTACTCCTAGCTTTTTTGTAATCATTATGATTGTAAGCATTGATAAATTTTTTTAACTGAGAAATTTGTTTCTGATCTTGGCTAGATTGAGCATAACAAATGTTAGGTAGCAGGGAATGGAATAAAATAATAAGCCAAAAATACTTCATGGTGTATTCTTTAAGTTCTGAATCTTAAAACGAGTTAGATCGAATAGATGAATAGCTGATTTTAACTCAATATAATTCGATTTTGATCTAATTTATCTAAAATTGATCAGATATGTTTATTTTCATTCATATAGGTTTTTATTAGTGATTAATTTACTGTTCCTTTACACAAATTTTTAAAATTATATGGAGAGATATACCAAACAGGAACCAAAAAGAGGATATCAAATTTGGTTGCCTTTACTCCTATCCGTTTTTTCGGTTTTAGGTATGTTAATTGGTTATAATTTACAAAAGACTCCTTCAGTTGTTTCTTTTGAGGTCGATGGTAGTGAAAAGATACAGAAGAACTCCTATGGAATGGGTAGAGTAGAAGAAGTCCTAAGGTATGTAGAGAATCAATATGTAGACGAAGTAAATGGAGATGAAATCGTTGAAGAAGTAATAGACGATTTATTAGATCGGTTAGATCCGCATTCCAATTATATAACAGCTGAAGAATTAGAAACAGTTAATGAAAATTTAGAAGGTTCTTTTGTTGGGATAGGAATTGAATTTGATATTTTAAATGATTCTATTTTTGTAATAACTCCTATAGCAAATGGTCCTTCAGAACAAGCGGGTATTATTGCAGGTGATAGAATTGTAGAAATTGAAGATACTATTGTAGCAGGCATTGGAATTACAACGAATGGAGTGACTAAAAGATTAAAAGGGGAAGAAGGTACTACGGTAAAGATTGGTATACAACGAAGGAATAAAGCTGAAGTGCTAGAATTCGAAATTAAAAGAGATGAAATTCCATTAAATAGTATTGATGCAGTTTTTATGTTAAATGATAAAACAGGATACATAAAAATAAATAGGTTTTCTGGAACTACTTATGATGAATTTTTAGCTGGTCTGGATCAATTAAAAGAGCAAAAGATGGAAGATCTCATTATAGATCTTAGGCAAAATCCAGGAGGTTATTTAACGGAAGCTACAAGAATATTAAATCAAATTATTAAAAAGAGGAACGAATTATTAGTCTATACAGAAGGACTTCATTCTGCTAAAAGATCATATGAAACCAAAGGAATCGTAAAACATAAGATAGATGACATTGCTGTATTAATGGATGAAGGATCGGCTTCTGCTAGTGAAATTATGGCTGGCGCTTTACAAGATACAGATAGAGGATTAATCATTGGTAGAAGATCTTTTGGAAAAGGATTAGTACAAGAACAATATGATTTATCTGATGGTGCTGCTTTACGTTTAACCGTGGCTCGTTATTACACAAAGTCAGGTCGTTTAATTCAAAAATCTTATGATGATGAAAAGGCTTATCGTTCTGATGCACAAGATCGATTTGCTTCTGGGGAATTAAAATATAAAGACAGCATTCATATTATTGACTCGACGGAATATTTTACAGATAATGGAAGAAAGGTCTATGGTGGTGGAGGTATTATCCCAGATGTTTTTGTTCCTATTAATGATCGTATAGATAACATTGCTTATATTAAAGGAGCTTTTCATATTCCAGAATTTGTGTATTCATTTCTTGATAATAATAGAGATCGAATCATTGAAATGGGACCTGATAAATATATTGCTCATTTTAATATTTCAGACAAAGATTTTGCTGTATATAAAGAATATGTATTAAGTAAGGAAGATGAAATTAGTTCTAATGATTTAGATGAATTCTCAAAAGATTTGAAAGAAAGAATTAAAGCTAGAGTAGCTCGAAATGTTTTTGGGCAGAACGAATTTTATGAAGTGTTGCATCAAACTGATTCAGTCGTATTAAAAACATTAGAACTATTAGATAATTCTAAGAAGCTTTTGGAAAAGAAATAATTTAGAATTATTATAGACAAGAAAACGCTCAAACATTTAAAACTTACATTTCTTAATTTTGTTTTAATTATAGTGTTTTATTGTTCTTTATAATATTGAAAATGAAAAGGCAAAGAAAAGTTATTTTATGGTTTAGGCAAGATTTAAGACTTCATGATAATGAAGCATTAACTGATGCTTTAGAAGTAAGTGATAACATCATTCCTGTTTATGTTTTTGATGAAAGGATTTTCAAGAATAAGACTCGTTTTGGCTTTAAAAAAACGGAAAGATATCGGGCTAAATTTATTTTAGAAAGTGTAATAAATTTAAAAAAGTCATTACAGGAAAAAGGATCTGATTTAATCATTAGAATAGGGAAGGCTGAAGAAGAAATTTTTCGATTAGCAAAATTAGCAAGAACAAGTTGGGTTTTCTGTAATAGAGAAAGAACAGAAGAGGAAGTGATTGTACAAGATGCTTTAGAACAGAATTTATGGTCAATTGGTCAAGAAATACGATATTCTAGAGGTAAAATGCTTTATTACACGCAAGATCTTCCATTTCCAGTTAGTCATACTCCAGATTCTTTTTCAAATTTTAGAAAAGAAGTAGAAAAATTTGTTTCAATAAGAGATCCATTCTCTGTTCCTGAAGATATTCCAGCAGTTCCACATAAATATGATTTGGGAGAAATGCCTAGCTTAGAAGATTTAGGATATGATGACTTTGAGGTGGATCAACGGACTGCTTTCCCGTTCAAAGGAGGAGAAACAGAAGCTTTAAAAAGATTACAATTTTATATTTGGGATACCAAAAAAATTAGCCAATATAAAGAAACTCGAAATGGATTATTGGGTGAAGATTATTCTTCAAAATTTTCTCCTTGGTTATCTCAAGGTTGTATTTCACCTAAAAAAATATTTTTCGAATTAAAAAAATATGAATCAGAACATGGCTCTAATGATTCTACTTACTGGTTGTTTTTTGAATTAATGTGGAGAGATTTCTTTCGATTAATGGGTAAAAAACATGGTAATTATATTTTTAAAAAGGGAGGCACTAAAAGAGAAAATAATTCTTACTTAAATGATGAATTACATTTATTTGAATTATGGAAGCAAGGAAGAACTGGAATCCCTTTTATAGACGCCAATATGAAAGAATTGAACCATACTGGTTTTATGTCTAATAGAGGCAGGCAAAATACAGCCAGCTTCTTGGTAAAAGATTTAAAAGTTAATTGGCAGATCGGAGCTGAATATTTTGAATCTATGTTACTAGATTATGATCCTTGTTCTAATTGGGGGAATTGGAATTACATTGCTGGAGTAGGGTCAGATCCTAAGGAGAATAGATATTTTAATATTATTTCGCAAGCTAAAAGATATGATCCCCAAGGAGAATATGTTAAGCAATGGTTGCCTGAATTAATAAAAATTAATTCGGATAAAATTCACATACCTGATACATTAACAGAAGAAGAACAAGAAAAATTTAAGGTTAAATTAGGTGCTGATTATCCAAAAGCAATGTTATCTACTTCTAGATGGACTAAATAATTACGCGATTCATTACTGGTATTAAAGTTGTTACGCTATAAAATACTATATTTTACTACATATATTACTTATAATTTATATGTTAAATCTATAAGTGTAACTTTCATTTAATATTAAATTTTTGTAATTTGATATCCTGTTTGGAGCAACAGAATTTGAGATTAAGCATTAACTAAGAGAAACTAAAATTATTGTTATGAAACTACGTAACAACTTCTTACCTATTTTAATTTTTATGGGATTCCCTTTTCTTTCTTTCACCCAATGTATTGAAGGGGATTGTGAAAATGGAAAAGGGAAATTTCAATTTCCGAGTGGATCAATTTATGAAGGTCAATTTCAAAAAGGTCAATTTCACGGTTGGGGTATTTGTAAATATGCAGATGGTGATCGTTATGAAGGCTGGTGGGCTGCTCGTTTGCCAGATGGTACAGGTACCTTATATTCTGCAGATGGTTCAATCTCAAAAGGATTGTGGAAACAAGGCACATTAGTTGACGAAGATGGATTAGTTCTCAATGATGAGTTTGCTTTAAAATCAGTAACTGAAGGAGAAATTCAAACAGGTTGCTTAATGGGAGATTGTGATAATGGGGATGGTTTATTAGCTTTTCCGGACGGAACCCGATATGAAGGAAGTTTCTTAAACAGTAAATTCCACGGAAAAGGAAAATGGTTCTACACGAATGGCGATATTTTTGATGGAAATTGGAATGAAAACTTTCCACACGGCGATGGCAAAATAATGCACATTGATAAATCTATAACGAAAGGAATTTGGGAGTTTGGGACTTATTTAGGTGAGAAAAAAGGAGAAACTATTAAAGATTGCACTTTTGGTGATTGTGGAAATATTAAACAAGGATTTTATAAGTATTCAGATGGTACTAAATATACAGGAGAATTCTATAAAGGTTTACCAAGTGGATGGGGAAGAGTTGAATATCCAGGAGGAGAAATCTATGAAGGGGATTGGAAAAATGATATTGCGAATGGCTATGGAACATTTATTACAGCACAAGGAAAACAATTTGTAGGTCTTTGGGAAAAAGGAGAATATCAACCATATAAAGAAATTTCAGATCCAGCCAAAATTGTTGAAGATAATGGGGAAACTAAAGTATGGGCAGTTATTGTAGGTGTATCAAGTTATACTCACATGAAACCTCTAAAATATTCTGATAATGATGCCTTTAGATTGATGGCATTCATGCAAAGTCCAGCTGGAGGAGCATTGCCTGATGATCAGATTAGCGTTTTAATTGATGAAGATGCAACTAAAGAAAATATATTAGCTTCAATGAAAGAAGTATATGGAAAAGCGGATAAAGATGATTTAATCATGCTATATTTTTCTGGACATGGATTAAAAGGTGCTTTTTTGC
>JAHDFV010000011.1 GCA_020627985.1 Saprospiraceae bacterium | reverse complement strand
AAATTTCCATTTTACCGAATTAGATTTGAGGTTGTAAAATTAGTCTTTTTTTTTTATTAGCCAGCATTCTTAAATCATCAAAATACTGATCGACTAAATTTTCCCAATTTAATGTCTTTGTAAACTTTAAAGCATTGGCAACAATTTCCTTTTTTAAATCAGAATTATGTATCAAGCTTTGGATGGCTTCCCAACAGCACTTTGCATCATCTGGTGAGCATAACAAAGCTGTTTTACCTTGCTCAACATAGGAAACATGTCCTCCTTCATTTGAAAGAATACAGGGTATACCTGATGCCATTGCTTCAGGTATGACATTTCCAAATGTTTCAGTTGTAGATGGGAAAAAGAAAACATCACAAGATGCATAAATGATAGCTAATTCTTGATGGTTTTTATTTCCAAGAAAGAATGCACCAGGCATTTTCTTTTCTAAATCCTTTCTAGCGGCTCCATCTCCTACGATTATTAAGTTAACTTGATCTCCATCTTTTTTTATGAGTTGGTAAAGTTTAGAAAGGACATCAACATTTTTTTCCATGACCAAACGACTGGCATAAAGTACATTTGGTTTATCATTTTTGGTAATCTCTTGTATTAATGCAGTATTTCGTTTTAAGGGATCAAACCTTTTTTGATCCAGACCTCTACCCCAAATACGTAAATTATGTCCTTTGAAATCAGCTTTTTCTAACAATTGTTTTTTGATTTCTTCTGTAGGAATATAAACGATATTAGGTCGATCGTAAATTCGTTTACAAATCTTAGCAACAATTTTAAGCATTGTAGGAACTAGAAAAGGAGCAAAATTGAAGTAATACTTCATATATGCCAAAAAATGAGTGTGGTATATGGTTACTAAAGGTATTCCTTTACTTCTAGCATATTTACTTGCAAAAGTACTGATTTGTGAAGGAGAAGCGAAGTGGATAATGTCAGGAGCAAATTCATCTAATTTCTGGCGAACTCTTTTTTTAGAGAAAGCAATAACAGCCATTTCATAGGTGTTATTTCTAGGAATTGTCATTGTTGGCAACTTAATAACTTCAAAACCAACATCATGTTTGGGTTCAACACCACAGATGAACAAATAATCAAATTCTGATTTAGGGATTCGATTGAGTATCTGAAACATTGTCCTTGATGCTCCATCAAAATCTTTAATCAATATATCAGCAAAGAATGCCACTTTGATTTTTGCCATAAGTTCCAGACTGTCTTTGATTGTTTTCTAGCTGCAATATAGCATCAAATTGATAAAACAATACTATAATGACCGTATAGACTTTGTTAAGAATTTATGAATTGAAAGGGATTTAATGATATTTAAGTAATAGAAACCCTTGTAAATAACTGATAATAAGTAATAAAAGGATTAATTAAGTCTATTTTGTTAAAACCGAAACAAGATAAATTCTTGGATAAACTAAGATATACGTTTAGCTCTATTCCATAAACGGATGATATCTTTAATTAGTTGGCTATGATGTTCTAATTTCTTTAAATAAATTCATTTTACTCCGTATTCTATATGTGAATAGCATAGGTTTATCAATGGCGATGAATCGAAGCCACTTTTCATATCAGAATTTCGTATTATATTTAAGTCTTATTTTTTACTACAATTTCAACCCATGAATAAATTATACATTTTTTTGACTATCTTTTCTATTTCAGTATGTTCTTTCACTTTACCCCAGAATTATAAAAATCAAATTGCAATAGGAGGAGTCATTAATTCTTATGGAGCTGTTTCTAATATTATGCCTGGAACAAATTGCGAAAATATTTTAACTGTTGATGATGCAACAGGGTTTTTAGTTGGTGAAGAAGCTTGGGTTATTCAAATGCAAGGTGCTGAAATCAATGAAACTAATTCTGGTGCATTTGGTGATGTTATAAATTTAAATAGTGCTGGATTGTTTGAAAAAGTAACTATAAATGCTATTGATGGGAATCAAATTACAATTTCAGCTTTAATAAATAATTATCAAATATCTGGAAAAGTTCAAATTGTATCTTTTCCACAATTTGTTGATGCAGAAGTAAATTCTGATCTTATCCCTATGCCTTGGAATGGCTCAAAAGGAGGAATTATTTCGCTCAATGTTACAGGCACATTAACATTAAATGCAAATATAAATGCCAGTAAATCTGGCTTTGGAGGAGGTACTCGTTCCAATCCTTCCAGTAATTGTTTTTCGTTTATCCAAAGTCCTGATTACTATTACAATCAAAATAGTTTTGAATCTGAAGGGAAAGGGCAGGGAATTGCAGCAATTATTACAGGTAAAGAATACGGTAGAGGAGCACAAGCTAATGGTGGCGGTGGTGGAAATGATCATAATGCTGGTGGCGGTGGCGGTGCTGGTTATGCAAAAGGAGGAAATGGAGGAGAGAATGATGAACCGAGTTTAGGAGGATGTAGAGGTGTTAATCCAGGTATAGGAGGGAAATCGATTTCTTTTACAGATCAAAGATTATTCTTTGGCGGTGGTGGTGGCGCAGGAAGTGACAATAATAATGCAGGTACGGATGGTGGAATAGGTGGTGGAATAATAATTATAACAGCTAATGTTATTGAAGGAAATAATGATACCATTTCAGTAAATGGAGAATCCTTGGAAATAACTCCTGGACTAGATGGCGGCGGCGGCGGTGGCGGTGGCGGTGCGATTATACTTAATGCAACGACTATCAATTCTTCTTTTGTTTTACTAGCAGAAGGGGGGAATGGCTCAAATACGGATAATAAAAATAATAATCGTTGTATGGGACCAGGCGGCGGCGGCGGCGGCGGAGCCATTTATACAAATAATCAAGCAAATATTATTACATCAGTAACAGGAGGTTTGTCAGGAATTGTTGAATTGAGTTCTGCAAGTTGTAATGGAAGTACCAATAATGGACAAGCTGGATCAATTGGTCTTATAGCACCCGCTATAGATATACCTGAAAATCCAGGTACAACTACAGGTGTTGAATCTTATAACGGATGTCAAGGAGATGGTTATATGGTTATGGTGAATAATACGTCTTATAATCAAAATAATCCAACAGGGACAGAAATGTTAATCAATACTACAGGTTGTGATAGTATAGTAACGATAGATTTGATGTTTGATGCAGTAAGTAGTTCAACTGTCAATCCAACCATCTGTATAGGAGATGAGTTTGAATATGAAGGAGAAATTTATAACATTAATAATGATAGTGGACAATTTATAATTCCAGGTGGATCTACTAACAATTGTGATTCAGTCGTAAATATTGCTTTATCTTTTTATCCTGAGATGACCATTACAGAAACAGCAGCTTCTAATGATGTTATGATTAATGTAACGGGAGGTACAGCTCCATTTGTTTATAATTGGAGCAATGGTTTAACAGGAGAATTAAATACACTAACTGCTTCAGGTTCATATACAGTTTCTGTTACGGATGCGAATAATTGTCAGCAAGAGCATACGTTTAATTTTATGACTACTTCAAACGAAGAAATTGAAAGTGATTATGGAATTAATATTTTTCCTTCTCCTGTCTTAGATCAATTAACAATTGAATGTAATGTAGAGAATTCCAAATGGAATGTTTCACTAAAAGATGTGGCAGGGAAAGAAGTCTTATCTAAAATAGGAATTGAAAAACAAATGCAAATTAATCTTTCTCATTTAGCAGAAGGTGTTTATATTTTACAAATTCATTCCGATGAATTTATTTATTCTAAAAAAATTATTAAATCGAATTAATGGAATTTCTTTATCAAGCAAATTCTTTATTTAGGAATATATAATTATTAATTAGTCGATCTTTTTATTAAATGTACAATACTCGGAATGTATTTAATTGTGCCATCATTGCTGGGTTACAATATATAATATTGACAACGATAGCGATGCTAATTTATCCAGGAGGAACTTTTCATAATCATGAACTAGAGCATTATTCATTTTCTGAAAATTTCCTTTCTGATTTAGGAAGAACGACATTGTTTGATGGTGTACAAAATTATATATCTGCTGGATTATATTTATTTACGTTGTCATTTGTAGGTGTATCAATATTATTCTTCTTCATACATTTACCCAAAGTATTACATTTAAAAAGTAAGATATTTAAACTATTAATTATCGGAATTGGAGTTGTAGCAGGAATTGGTTTTCTTGGAATAGCTTTAGCCCCATGTAATTTATACTTGCCTACACATATGTTTTTTGTAAGCTTAGGTTTCAGAGCTTTATTGGTTGCTTTATTTTTATTAATGATTGGAATTTATAGAACTAAAGTTTTCCCAAATATATATGGACATGTTTTATTTGCATCTATTTTATTATTAATTGCTTATGTATTATTAATGAGTTTCGGTCCAAATCCATCCCTTTCAGATGAAGCACTAATGGTTCAAGTTGTAGGTCAAAAAATTATCGTTTATGTTTTAATAATTAGTGTAAGCATTCAAGCAATAGGTGCCAAGAAAGTGTGGAATACTTTGCAATAAAAATAAACTAGCCTCTATTTTGTTAATAATGATTAGTAATCCTTTTATAATTTTTAAATTAGCGTCAAAATAAAACTAACGTAAAATGGATTTTGAAAGTATCAATTTAAAATTGAAAGAATTTTTAAATGGAGCGATGGATTTTGCCCCCAAAATAGTCATGGCCATTGCGACCTTATTAATTGGTTTGTGGGTGATTAAAAACCTCGAAGAAATTATTGGTAGAGCTATGGAGAAATCAGGCTTGAGCCAAGATATACGACCCTTCTTACAATCCATGATTAGTATTGCATTAAAAGTAATGTTAATCTTTACCGTAGCAGGAATGATCGGTATAGAAACAACCTCGTTTATTGCTGTTTTGGGTGCTTTAGCATTCGCTGTTGGTATGGCTTTACAGGGAAGTTTAGGGAATTTTGCTGCAGGGGTAATGATATTAATTTTCAAACCTTATAAAACAGGAGATTGGATTCAGATTGGAGACAATATGGGGAAAGTTTCTGAAATTCAAATGTTTAATACGATCATAAAAACGTTTACAAATAATACCATTATTATACCAAATGGAATTGCAATTAGTGATGTGATTATTAATTTATCAACAGATCGATATGTGCGTTTAGATTTAAATGTATATATGCCATATGCTGAAGAATTCGAAAAAGTAAAACCTATTATTATGGATGCTTTACGTTCGATTCCTGAAGTTTTAGAAGAGCCCTTACCTGATGTAGGTATTGAATCATTTGATTCACACAGTATTCTTTTGGCAGTACGCCCTTATTGTTTACCTGACGATTATGGTAAAGTACATTTAGAAGCCATGAGAAAGGTAAAAGCGGCTTTAGGGGCCAACAATATTAAGGTGGCTTATTCTGAAGGAATTGAATTAGGAGACATCGGAAAATAATAATGAAATGATTTTAAAAAAAAGGGAAACTAAAAACTAGTTTCCCTTTTTTTATTTCTTATCTTACTTTTGTCCTAGTAACCAATGAACTCATTTTTATGAAAATTAAATATTTGATTCACCTTGTTCTTTTTTTTATTATTTCGTCATGTAATCTTCCTGAAAAACAATTGGAACACCCTACTGTGATTATTGATCAACCTAAAGAAGAGGATAAAATAGATCAAGAAGAATTAGCGAAACAAAAAGAATTTTCTACTTCATTGAATGAAGTGAAAAAGCTATTGAAAAATAGAGAATATGATCAAGCGCTTCATGCTTTAGAAACGTGTATTAATCTTTATCCAGAAAGAGATGATCTCTATAATTATAAAGGATATATTATTATAAATAGTGGACCCATTAATAATGAAGAAAATAATATAGAAGCCATTAAAGCATTTTCGAAAGCTATTCAATTGTATCCTTTACCCAAATATTATAATAATAGAGGTTGGTCGTATCAAATGCTAGAAAAATATCCAGAATCAATTGCTGATTTTGATAAGGCAGTTGAAATAAATCCTTCTGATGTAATTTTAAATCATAATGTACTTCGATTAAAATACATCACTAAAAAATATAAAGTAGCAATGGATTTATGTGATGAACATATTTTAAAATTTCCTGATGATGGATATGCGTATCATGTTCGTGGAAAATTAAAACGGAATTATTTAAAAAAGTATATTGAAGGAAATAAAGATATTAAAATATCAAAGGAAAAAGATTGGTTCAAAGGACCTAGAATTATGTTATAAAATAAAACCAAACCGATTTGTCATTAGCGGAATTATTAGCGGTAAGAATAGAAAAAGAAGAATTAATCGCCAAGATTAAAGCGGATAAATCTAAGTACCAAGGATTAATAGAATTTACATTATCAGATCAAGAACCAGAGAATTGGAGAGCGGCTTGGATTTTAGGACACTGTACAGAACAAAATGATAATCGCCTACAAAAATATACGACAAACTTAATAGAAGCCCTTCCGACTAAAAAAGATGGTCATCAAAGAGAATTGTTAAAATTAATTGAAAAACTTTCTTTGGATGAATTACAAGAAGGAATGTTATTTGATCAATGTGTCAGCCTTTGGGAAAATTTAAGCCAAAGTTCTTCCGTACGATTTTATGCCATGAAAGGAATGATTCGAATAGCCGAACTACATCCCGAGTTAAAATCAGAATTAAATTTTTTTACAGAAGAACATTATTTAAATTCTTTGTCGCAAGGCGTAAGAAAGTCATTAATTAAAAGAATTAAAAATTGCTGGAAATAAATTATTTTTTTAATCGTATTTGATGCGGACTCGTCTTTGGTATTCGCTCAATAATACCTCTTGCTTCTAAATCCAATTTTACAGAAACAATATACCAGACCACTTTCCCATCAAAAGTTTCTGATAATTCTTTAATGGCTAAATCGGATAGTTCTTGATATTCGATTTCTTGATGTTCTTTTACTTTTTCTAAAATAAAATCCTTAATCATATCATATTTTCGAAGTAAAATATGTACCCCTTTTTTACCTTGGGGGTGTAAGGTCATAATTCTTTTTTCATCTTTCATTCGAGAATTATTTTTGTTCTTGAATCGTTTTAGTAATATCTGATATTATATTGCCCGTATGAGCTGTGGTTTTATGTTCAACGAGCATGATTTTGCATTCTTCAATGGATGATACTTTGTGGTTGATCCCTTTTTTAACAATATACATTTCTCCTTCTTCCATCATAAATCCTTCTTGACCTTCTACTTCAAAGAATAGATTCCCTTCTATAATGTAAAAAAGTTCATCTTCATTTTTGTGATGGTGCCAAGGAATTTTGTCTCCTTTTATTTTAGCGGTTTTAATATAAACATCATTGACTTCTCCAATAATCTTAGGAGAAAAATATTCACTAATACATGTAAAGGTTTGTTTGATATTGATATTGATATTTATTTTCATTGAAATGAATGGTTTTATGATTTAAATAAATGAAAATCTATTGAATTCTTCCCTTTTAGCTATAGAAAAACGAATTATAGCCTAATCATAACGAATGCTAGTTCTATCTCTACAATGAGTATCCGACCAAGAATCTAAGTCAAGAGTGCCGCTATCTTGTGTTTAAATTCAATCAATAAATCTTTTATTATGAAAAAGTTATTCGTTTTATTACCCTTCGTTTTCATTTTTGCCATGACCTTAATTTGGGTACAGCATAAAAATGTAACCATAGTTTTTCCGAAGGGAAAGACGCAAGAAGAGGTTCGTAAAGTAACGGCTAATCAGAATACTTCTCTTGTTCGATACCATGAAGATATTACATATGATGTAGAAATGGCTGCTGAAGAAAGAGAATCCATCACTTTTATCATGGGAGAAGATAAAAGTTCAGATAATCCTTATTATGCGGAAGCAGAAAAGTATTATAGAATGAATCCGACCACTTTTTACGAACAATTAGTGACAACATGTCGCTCATTACAAGAAGTGTTGGATTATTTAGAAACACACCCTACAGACAATGGAGAACCTTACGGTACAGTTAATGTTGTGGTGCATAGCAATGAGTGGAAAGGAGTTGGGATGTCTATTGTTCCAAATGGAGATCGAATAAATACTTCAAATTTAAGAAATGCGATCGATGAAGGTATTATTCATTCTTTATCTGATGAGGTAGTTGACTTTGAAACAGAAATCATGATTTACGGTTGTGGTTTAGGAAACAATGAAGAATTATTAGATCTATTTGCTGAAGCTTTTGGTGGAAATGATATTGAAAGACCAGTGGTTCGTTCTTCTAAATTATTTATTCAATATGCTTCAACAACGGATGAATCTAGAAGGTATTTAGCTGAAAATTGGTATGGGTTTTTCAAAACAGGATATCGTCCATCTGATTCAGAATTAGCACAACAATTAGAAGTCAGATACGAAGAGGAAGAAGTAGAATGGTTAGAAGCATTATCTAGAACAGAACCTCGTTTTGCAGGAGATAGCTATCATTATTATTTTAATGTGCCTGTAAATTGGATGGTCACCTATGGATCTGAAATCGAAATGCCAAAAATAAATACAGCACAAGAACAAGAAGCTTGGTTAAACAATCAAACTGAATTAAAAGAAGCTTTAGCTGCTACAAATATTCCTATGGATAAATTCCGATGGACCTTTAAAAAGACATCTCATACTTTTGAAGATGGAACCACAGAACCAGGGATTTATGTATCAGGCAAGAGCTCAATTTTATGTGTCTTAAGAGCCATGACAATTGAAAATTATGATCACCCAGAACGACCCTTACCATTCGAACCTGAATTAACCGATGAACGTTTTTATACTTCATCAAATGGAGGAATGGAAAATTCAGTTTTGAGTTTGAAATAATTATTAATCAATAAAAAAACAAAATGAATTCATTTAAATTATCAATCAAAAAATTAAAAGATTTTTATAAAACACTTACAGTTGATACACTTTATTGTATTGATCTGAATGAAAAAAGAAAACAAATTCTTGAAATACCTCAAGAACAAAGTATTGAAGATTATTTAAAAGAGGAGGGATTTTTAATGTTGGCTCGTCATAATAATTATTCTAAATCTTCAATTAAAATTTTGAAGAAAAATAATTTCAGAGATTTAAAAATAAATACCAAATTAAGTGATAAAAGGAAGGATGAGTATTTGTCTTTTATTGCGTTATTTAAATTATTAACGACTAGGGAGATAGAAGATTACTTTTTTAATTATTTTTCAGGTGATCCAGGTGATTTATGTTCGTATTATAATTCCATTCGTAGAGTGTTAAATAATTTTAACCAAGTAAATTATTGTAAAAATGTTGAAAATTTAATTTCTACGTTAATGTTAAAAAAAGAAGAAAATATTATTCCAATTCATTGGAGGGAATATGTCTTGACTCATTATTTAATGCAGCCTTTAAAGATAAAAGGAAAACTAATTTTATATGATGGTTTATTAAATTTAGTTACGGATGATATTAATGTCACTTCGATAGATCAAGCTATCTTTTTATTATTGAAAGCTAATATTTATCAGGCTACAATAATTACAAATGGAAATTATTCTATTTCTATGAATTTAGGAAATGGTGTAATGGCAAAATTGATTATAAGAGAAAAAAATAACGAAAATAAATTCTCGAATGGAATTTATCGAAATGCAACAAGTGGGTATTCAACTCATAAATTCAAATTATTCGATTACGTGGATTTAGAATTACCCAGATATTTATGGATAGATCAAAAATATATAATTTATGTTGATTTCGTTGCAAGTTCTTTGTTACTGAATAATTTGAATATTGCTCAAACTGCTTCAGTAAAAGGAACACAAATTAAACTAGAAGAAGAACGAATTCAAGAGGAAGAAGACAGGCGTAGGAGTGAAGAAGAAGAAAATTGGTAATGATTTTGATAATAAGGTTTTTTGATTGATTTTGTTTGAGCCACTAATAGATATTATTTTGAGATGAATAATTGATATTAGTGGTTTTTATTTTTAAATTTTTATTGTTTACTTTTATACCATGCTAAAATATATCTATATTTTTTTATTCCTTTTATTTGGGATTAAAGGATATACTCAACAATATAATTTTATTCAATATTCTATCTCTGAAGGATTAGCACAATCACAAGTATATGCCATGTCTCAGGACAGTAAAGGGTATTTGTGGTTTGGAACCTTAGGTGGGGGATTAAGTCGTTTTGATGGAAAAGAATTTGAAAACTTTTCAACAAAAAATGGTTTACCTTCTAATACGATATCTTCGATTTTTGAAGACCATAAAAAAAATATTTGGGTTGGAACGAAAAGAGGTTTATCTATTTATGATGGAAAAGAGTTTAAAGAAATAAAATTTAAAAATTCTTCTTTACCTAGAGTAGAATCTTTTTTACATGTAAATGATTCATTATTGTGGGTAGGAACTCGCAAAGGCATTTTGGAATATTCTTACACACAGGATACTTTAATTCAAAAATCTATTCATCCTTTATTAGATCGAAATATTGTTCATCATTTATTTAAAAGTGATCAAGGGATCTGGGTAGGTACAACGGTTGGTGCTTTTTTTATTGGCGATAAATTATCTTATTTTAATTTAGAAAATGGTTTAGCAGGAAATGAAGTTTTAGATATTGAAAAGGGAACGGATAATTTAATTTGGTTGGCAACACACGAAGGAGGCTTACAATTTATTCGAGAAGATTCTTTATTGATTGTCCAAAAAGAAAATATTCCTGATACAAAAGAAGCCTGGTGTATTCACAGAGATATTGAAAATAATATGTGGGTAGGTCGAGAAGAAAAAGGCGTATTAATTTATCATTCCCAGGATTCTACGTGGTCAAAAATATCTACAAGAGAAGGTTTACCTAATAAAAATATAACTTCTATCATTCAAGATAATTGGGGGAATATTTGGTTGTCCACTTCTGGAGGAGGAGTGATGAAATACCTGGGGCAATTTTTTATTCATTTCGATGAATCGGAAGGAGTACATGGTGATCGAATTTATGCCATTGAAGAAAAAGAAGATGGTGGGATTTTGTTTTCTGCTTCTAGTGAAGGAATAGCGATTTATGATTCTTTAGGAATTAAAATATCCGATTTAGATTCAGGATATATTAATGTAAAAAGTAAATCAATTCTTGAAAAATCCGATGGATCCATTTGGATGGGAACGATAGGGAAAGGAATTGTAATTTCAGATACAACAGGCATCCGAACGATTACGATGGAGAATGGATTGTTCGGAAAAGAAATTCTTTCTTTAGTTGAGGATAAAGCAGGTGATGTTTGGGCAGGTTCAAATTATCAAGGAATTTTTAAAATAAAAGATTTGGACTCTCTGGGTTTTTCGATTCAAAATTTTAATCGTCCGCATGGTCTAAGAAGTTTAAGAATTACACAGGTCGTAGAAGGACCATATGGGCGAATTTGGTTTGCTACAAAATTAGGAGAAGTAGGTTATTTTGAAAAGGGAATGATCCGAAAAATATTTAGAGAGGAAGAAGGATTAACCTATGATATTGCTGTTCGATCTATTGCTTTTGATAGCCTCGGAAATATTTGGGTTGGTACAGCTGGTGATGGGATTTTAAAAGCGGAGTTAGCAAAAGATTCTATACAATTTAAACCCATTACTTTACAGAAAGAATTGCATTCATTTAATATTTATTTATTAATTTTTGATAAAGAAGGAAATCTTTGGGCAGGTAATGAACAAGGTGTAGATCAATTAATTTTAAATGAAGCAGGCATTGTAACTGACATCCAATTCTTTGGTAGAAATAAAGGTTTTTTAGGAATTGAAACTTGTCAAAATTCTGCTATTTGTGATAAAAATGGAAATGTTTGGTTCGGTACAATGAATGGATTAATGAAGCATATCCCATCTAAACAACAAGTTAAAATTTCACCGCCCAATATTCATTTTAAAGAAGTTTCTCTTTTTTACCAACCCTTGCGTGAAACGAAATATGCATCTTTTGCTAATCCCTTAGGAGGTATTAAAGAAGGATTAAAATTACCATACCATACTAATAGTGTCAACTTTGAATTTAAAGCAATAAATATTTCCAATCCAGATGATGTGAAATATCGTTGGAAATTAAATGGATCAGAAAATGACTGGTCGCCTTTTTCGAAAAAAGAATCTGTCGATTATTCTAATTTACCTCCAGGTAAATATACTTTCGCTGTACAAGCAGTTTCGGGTAAAGATTTATTTAGCAAACCAATTATTTCAAGCTTTGAAATTAATGAGCCTTTTTGGCAAACATTGTGGTTTAAAGTTTTATTATTATTAGGAGCATTATTGATTTTAAGTTTGATATTGTGGAATTGGAAAAAAAGAATTCAACGAAAAGAAAAATTAAAAAGGGAACAATTAGAAATAGAAAACCATGTATTGCAATTAGAACAAAAAGCATTGCAGTTACAAATGAATCCACATTTTATTTTTAATGCGTTAAATAGTATTCAATCTTTAGTGGCAACAAAAGATTACTCAACAGCTCGAAAACAAATAGGAAATTTTGCTTCATTAATGAGAGGAATATTATCTAATTCAAGAAAAAATAGAATTAATTTAAAAGAAGAAATAAATACATTACGACATTATTTGACCATGGAACAATTTTGTCAACGAGTGGCATTTGATTTTGAAATTATTGCTCCTGATAATATGGATCCAGAAGAAATTGAAATCCCTCCTATGTTATTACAACCCTTTGTAGAAAATTCAGTCATACACGGTATTTCTCATTTAGAATCCGAAGGAAAAATAACTGTTGAATTTAAAGTGTATTCTAAATTATTAGAATGTAGAATAATGGATAATGGCGTAGGCAGAAAAAAAGCCAACGAATTAAGACAATCCAAAAAACCAGGTCATCAATCTGTAGCTATGGAAGTGACCAAAGATCGATTAGATGCTTTAAAAGGAGAAATGAAATATGTTCCTTTAGAAATAAATGATATCCTACAAGAGAATAAGGAGGTTTTAGGTACAAAGGTTGTGGTACGTTTGCCTTTGGAAGTTGATTTTTAATAGAATTTATTAAATCATCAAACAAGCAATTCCCCCTTGAATTAATCCTACGATTAAACCAATAACACCACCTAGAATTTCAATAAATTTAAATTCTTTACTAAGAATATCATTCATGACTTGTTCAAGACGATCTGAAGAAAGTTCAGAAAACTTTTCGGTAATCATTGCTTGGATGTCTAAATTTTCTTCGAAGTGAGAAATGTATTTATCCATCATATCAGGTAGTTGGACTTTTACTTCAACCAGCATTTGATCTCGAATACTATTTTTTAATTTTTTACTGGCTAATAAAGAAAGAAATGGAAATTTTTCAAGCATTCTACCTTCTAAGAAATTATTCATTTTAATTTCTACTTGCTTGAAAATATTATCCATACTATCTTCAGTAACTACTTTTTCCTTAATATCATCAATAGATAATAATTCATCAGCAACGACTTTTCCAATTTGTATAGCAATTTGTTTTTGCCGCTTCGGAAAAATACCTTGCACCGTGATTCCTTTTGATTTTAATTTGCCTAAAGAGAAATTAAAAAATGTTTTAGGATCTTTAGGATGGAATAGCATTTTTACAGCTAGATAGTTAGTAAACCAACCCAACAACGCTCCCATTAAAGGGTAACCCACTAAAAACAATACATAGTAATACCACATTTATTTCTCCTCTATCTTTTTAAGTATTTGTAATGTTTTTTTGGTTGTAAATAACTTCTTTATAAAGAACAAGAAAGGAATAGATTCTGTTCAATTATCTCTTTTTTCAAATGTTTCTTCTTTGCGCTTTTTTAAACGCCTAAAAAAGAGGAAAATTAAAAGAATAAAACAACTGCTCCAAATAACTCCATGAACGCTAAAAATGATTTTTGGTATAATTTCCATACTACACTATTTTTACCGCTGTACCATACGCTAATATTTCAGAAGCTCCTTGCATAACAGTTGACGTTGTTAATCGAACATTGACAATAGCATTTGCACCCAATTTTTTAGCATCTTGTTCCATTCTTTGCAAAGCCTGTTCTCTAGATTGTGCTTGAAGTTTGGTATATTCATCTATTTCCCCTCCGACGATATTTTTAAGTCCTGCAAAAATATCACTTCCAATACTTCTAGCTCGAACGGTACTCCCTCTAGCAATTCCTAAAATTTCTACGATTTCTTTATTAGGTATTTTTTCTGTGGTGGTTATAATCATGATTTAATTTTTTATCTCAATAAATTTAATATCAGATTCGTATTTAATTAAAAAATAAGTATAGCCTAATTAATTTCTAATAAGTGGCCATAACCAATGTATCCATTCCTGTTTTAATTTTCACGAATTTATAGAGCAAATCCGTTTGAACTTTCGACGAATAGAGTTCATCTTCCCATTTAACTAATAAAATAGGTACATCATCAAATCGACTTTGAACTAAATCAATATCTTTTAATTGAGGTAAAAATATTTTCGATTCTTCAACAATAGTTTTAATAGTTGTAGCATGTTGTAAACTATCCGCTTTTAATTCTAAGGCTCGAATTTTTTGATCCTTCAAGGCTTCTCGTTGAGCATATTCATTTAACTGTCGATTATTATCTTCTTGCAATTTGCCTAATTCCTTATCTAAAAGAGCATTTGCATTAGAAGTACCTCTGGTAATTACTTTCGGATTTTCAACGCCACAACGAATTAAAGATTTTTCAAAATCTAATTTTTCTTCTTCGGATATTATTTCATTCGTCTTAGAATAATAATCAATAAAAACATAATTAATTGAATCCCTTGTTCGAATATCATGACTTAAATAATCTCTATTTTCATTTGTGAATTCATCTATCATGAATGTAGAAATTTTATCCTTTTCATCTAATTCTTCCCAAACATTATATAAAATCATTGCACTAGGGATTAATACAATTAATGAAAAAACAGTAATTAACACTTGAGTCCTATTTTTATCTCTTTTATTTAAATAAGTGGTGTAAGGGAATCGCATAAATCGAACTATAGAATAGGTAGTTAATGCGATAAAAACAGAATTCAAGAAAAACAAATAAAAAGAATTTAAAAATACATTCCAATCTCCTTTTGCTATTCCAAAACCAGCAACACACAATGGAGGCATTAATGCTGTAGCAATAGCAACACCTGGTATCGCATTGGATTTATCTAAACGAGAAGAAGAAACTATACCAGCTAATCCACCAAAAACGGCTACCATAGCATCAAGAAAAGTGGGCACCGTTCTGGCTTCAATCTGTTCAGTGATTTCTCCATAAGGGCTGATATAAAAATATAATATGCTGGTTATTAATGCGATGATAATGGCTAAGCCAAAATGCTTTAAGGAAATAACAAGCGTTTCTTGATCATTGATTCCAACTCCTAATCCTATTCCTAAAATTGGAGACATTAAAGGAGAAATTAACATGGCTCCGATGATAACCGCTTGAGAATTAATATCGAGTCCAATTGAAGCTACCATAATAGAACAAATGAGCAACCAAACATTGGCGCCTTGCATTTTTTTATTATTCTTTATGTTTTCAATCGTTCCTTTTCGATCCAAATCGCTTTGTAAATCGAACATATCTTTCAGATAATCACCTAAACCATAAATCAGTTCCCAGAACCCTTTATTGATCCTTTCTGTAGTTTGCGGATTATTACCATCAATATCTTGATTTATTATTGGTTTATTTTCCATGTAATAAAATACGATTTAAAAGATTTTGCTATCAATAAAAATGAATATGCGAAATTACTGATATTTCTTTAATATCTGTCTGACTTGAATTACGTATGATCCACCAAATAAATTGAGATGCACCAATAAATAATACAATTGATAAATATCTAATCGATTTTTCCAATCCCTTGCTAAAGGGAAATGAGTATGATATGCTTCAAAGAATAGGGGAGGGACTTGACCAAAAAGTGTCATCATCGCTAAATCCATTTCTCGTAAGCCGTAGCTTATAGCTGGATCAACTAAGACAGGTTGATCTTGTTCGTCAACCATCCAATTTCCAGACCATAAATCACCATGTATCAAAGCAGGAAATTCATCGGGAATAATATTATTTAATCGGGTATATAATTTTTCAAAGGCTAAACGGTCTGATTTAGAAATTCTATTTTTTTCTTCAGCTAGAAAGAGTTGAGGTTCGAAACGTTCATAAATTAAAAAATCAACTCCATTTTCTTGGTCATTATTATATTGCGCTAAATTCCCAATAAAATTTGCATGCGATAATCCAAAATTGGGACGAGTAGATTGGTGCAAATCTGCTAATTGTTGACCAAAGTTTTGCCAAAATGTTGGACTAGTTTCTGGACGACTTTTTATCCATTCTAATAATAAAAATGAAATTCCATTCTCCTCACCATATTCTAAAACTTTAGGAATACGAATGGCTCCGCTTTCTTTTAATAAAGCTAAGCCATCCGCTTCTCGCTCAAACATTCTAGCGAAATCATGAGATGTATTATATTTTAAAAAATTAAGTCCTCTTTCAGATGTCAAATAAAAAGTAGAATTAATATCACCACCGCCAACTCTAGTAGCCTTTAGTTTTTGTAAATTGTACTTTCGTTTTAGATATTGAATCAGACTATCGTGCATAATTGAGGATTAACTTACAAACGATTACTATTAATTAATTTTAATAATTCTTCTCTATAGTTTTTGCCAATAGGTAAATGTTTAATATCTCCTTTTTCATACACTTCAATCATGTTGCCCATAACAGCATTAATCCTATCCATGTTTACGATATATGACCTGTGGATTCGTTTGAAAATTTTACTCGGTAATTTTACATCCAAGCTTTTCATCGTTTGAAGAGTAATAACTCTGCCTTTTTCCATTCGAATAATCACATAATCTTTTAATCCTTCGATATAGATGATGTCATCATATTTTACCTTGATCAATTTCTTATCTGATTTAACAAAGATGAACTCCTTATCGGTTTCAATTTCATCTTTCTCTGGTATTTCACCTTGATTTTGTAATTCATGGATTTCTGAAGCTCTATTAACAGCTTTCATGAACCGTTCAAATGAAATAGGTTTTAAAAGATAATCTACTGCGTTTAATTCAAAGCCTTCTATAGCATACTCAGAGTAAGCTGTGGTAAAGATGACCATGGGTGGATTCTGCAAAGAACGAAGAAAATCTACACCCGTCATTTGAGGCATCTGTATATCAAGAAACATGAGATCCACTTTTTCAGTGGCAAGAACATCCATCGCTTCTTTGGCATTACTGCATCTTTTGACTAATGTGATCGTATCAGGGATTCTCTCAATAAATGTTTCTAATACATCTAATGCTAATGGTTCGTCGTCTACAATTATGGCTTTTAACATTTGTAAATTGTGTTTTGATGAAAATGATAACCGAAAATTAGTCTTTTATACACTTAAATGCCATTTACATCGACTTTTCCTAGAAAAAAACCGATGAAACCAAGGAGAACGCTATAAATGACAAAAGCCGATTCAGATGAATCGGCTTTTGAATATATGTATAAAATGTATGATATTAATCAGCCATTTTTACTGTTTTGATAATCTCTCTTGCCACTTTGTAAGGACAAGCATTTGAAGCAGGTCTACGATCCTCTAAATATCCTTTCCAATTTGATGGAACTTGAATTGGAATACGAATAGAAGCTCCTCTATCAGAAACACCATAAGAGAATTTCTCTATACTTTGTGTTTCATGTAAACCAGTTAAACGTTGATCATTATCTGATCCGTATACTGCGATATGTTCAGCATGTCTTTTTTCAAATGCCTTACAAATTTTATCAAAATATTTCTTTCCACCTACTTCTCTCATTTTCTTATTAGAGAAATTAGCATGCATACCTGAACCATTCCAATCTCCTTTAATCGGTTTTGGATGAAATTCAATATGTACACCATATTGCTCAGCTACACGATGCAATAAATAACGAGATAATGTTAAATCATCACCTGCTTTTTTACCTCCTTTACCTAAACATTGGAATTCCCACTGTCCTAACATAACCTCAGCATTAATACCTGTGATGTCAAGTCCAGCATCTAAACATAAATCTAAGTGTTCTTCCACTAATTCTCTACCAGCTACATTTCCTGTTCCAACAGAACAATAATATGGTCCTTGAGGTTTTGGATAACCATTTTTAGGAAAACCTAACGGAATCTCATCTTGAACCAATACATACTCTTGCTCAAATCCAAACCAGAAATCAGGATCATCATCAATCGTTGCTCTAGAATTAGATGGATGGGGTGTACCATCAGGATTTAAAACTTCACAAACAACGAAAAATCCGTTCTCTCTTGCAGAATCTAGATAAACATTACAAGGTTTCAACAAACAATCAGAAGAATGACCCTCAGCTTGCTGTGTTGAACTACCATCAAAAGACCACATGGGTAAAATGTTTACGTCTCCATGATAAAAATCTAATTCTAAAACTTTCGTTTTACTACGAATCATTGGTTCTGGTTTGTAGCCATCAAGCCAGATGTATTCAAATTTATACTTTGCCATAACTTTATAATAATTGAATAAGGTATTCTAAATGAGGGCAAATGTAAGACTCATTTACGTAATTTACACGTTATTAGCGCGTTAAATTTTTTCAAAAAATATGACTTGTTTGCAAAATGTGGAAAACATTCCTTTAAAAGAAGAATTTTGATCTATCGAACGAAAAATTAAAGAATTTTGTTTGAATATTAGAGGCTTACAAAAAATAAAGATTCGTTTTACAAAAGGTAATTTTTTATGAATACATCAATTCAAATTGTTATATAGGTTTAAATATCATTTAATGATTAGGATTTCTAATAAAAAAACGAAAATTTAGAGCGTAGATGAGGAACGAAAAGAAGTAAAAAATAACTACAATGAAAAAAATAGTAATCTTAAGTGGAGCTGGAATAAGTGCAGAAAGTGGGATAAAAACCTTTAGAGATGCAGATGGTCTCTGGGAAGGTCATGATGTTATGGAGGTAGCATCTCCACAAGGATGGAATAAAAATCAAGAATTAGTACAAGATTTTTACAATCAAAGACGCCAACAATTACATACGGTTCAACCCAATGAAGGACATAAAGCTTTAGCTGAATTAGATGCACATTTTGAAGTATGCGTAATTACTCAAAATGTAGATGATTTGCACGAAAGAGCTGGCAGTAAAAGAATTTTACATTTACATGGTGAATTATTGAAAGTAAGATCTACGAAAAATCCAAATCTCATTTATGATTGGACTGGAGATTTAACGGATCAAGATCAATGTGAATTAGGGGGACAATTACGTCCTCATATAGTTTGGTTTGGAGAAGATGTACCTGAGTTACCTAAAGCAGCTAAAATTACTTCACTAGCAGATATTTTAATTATTGTTGGAACATCTTTGCAAGTATATCCTGCGGCAAGTTTATCTGCATATGCTAAAGAAGGTATACCTATTTATTATGTAGATCCAAAACCCCAATTAAATTATGAATTAAATCAGGCAGAAAATTTAGTAGTTATTCCTGAAAAAGGAACAGTGGGGTTAAGAATTTTAGTGGATCAATTGATAAAAGAGCATTCTTAAAGTCTCCTCCGAATTGATAAAAAATTAAAACTATATAAATATATTGTTGTGGGGCATTTAATTATTAATGGCCCAATATTAATAATATCATTTGGACTCCCAACGCTATTATGGTTTTTAACAGATGATGATCTGTTAAAGATGATTTTTATATTTTTAGGATTTCTTATTGGAATTGCTTTATCCTGGTTGTTGTGGAGTTTTTTAATTACCAAATGGAGAGTATGGGCTTTTAATAAAGTAGAAGAACATGATTTGTTATTGTTAAAAAAAATGGCAATTAAAAATAAACTGATATGGGATGATGGTAGTGTTTATGAAAAAACAGAAATAAGATCGAATTCAGAAAAAGAACAGATTTTAAAAATTGAAAAGAAAATATTTGATTTAAAACGGGTTAATGAAATAAAACTTAATTTAGAATTACCAGATGTTTATGGTTATAAACTAAGTAAGTTAGAAAATATTATAGAATTGTTGTCCATGTTTTTATTTATTATAATATCAATTCTTGCATTGTTTACAGATTTTTATTTCTTAGGTGTAATCATTTTTTGTATAGTAGCGTATAGTTTATTAAAATTAAAACATCTTCAATACTTATTTATTAATCGTAATTATTTTGAATTAAGCAGGAAAGGGATTCGAATAGGAGATGGAAATATTATTTTTTGGAATAATATAGAGAATATAAGAGTTGATAAAAAAAATAGAAAATTAACTATTGAAGTTGATCAATTAAATAAAACTAATGATATAACACTAGATTTATGGAGGTTGGAATCTTATAATTACGATGATTTTAATGAAATACTTAAGGTTTTTATTAATAGGTATATTCAGGTATTCTAAATACATCTTTTAAATTAGATTAAAGCCAAGGAAAAGCTATATAATTATACACCACAATTAGCTACAGATTCCCGTTATCTTTAACATACTGTAGAAATATTTATATTTACATACTGAAATGCCTTCTAATTTAAAAAATCTACACCATGCGGTTAGTATTCCTTCTTTTGTTTATCAGTTTGCTATCAACACTTTCAGCTCAAACAACGTATAATTTCTACGTTTCTCCAACAGGAGATGATAACAATACAGGATTACTTGAAAGCAGTCCTTTTGCATCATTAGAAAAAGCAAGAGACGAAGCACAAACCATTACAGGAAATACAGAAATTACGATTTGGTTTTTAGATGGAGATTACTTCCTTACACAACCATTTACTTTGGGAGCAGCAGATTCAGGTTCTGTAACCAAAAAAATTATCTATCGAGCTCAAAATAAACACAAAGCCAAATTACATCTCAATCGTCAAATACCTGTGTCAGATTTCCAAAATGTTACCGATCCTGCATTGATCAACAGAATGCGACCAGAAGCTGTTGGACAAATTAAAATGTTAGATCTTTCTACTTTAGGATTAACGAACGTTAATACATGGCCTGATTTCTTCTCTGCGGATAATCAAGAACTCATCCGCATATACGCAGGAGATGATCAATTACCATTATCTCAATATCCTAATGATACCATGATGACAATGAAAAAGGTAACTCAAAACGAGCCTGGTATTTTTGAATTTAGAGGAACTCGTCATCATAATTGGTTAGAAGCAGTGAATGATGGATTATGGTTTCAAGGCTATTGGAGAGTAGCTTGGCAATTTGATGCGGTAAGAACATCTTCTATAGATACTACGAATGGATTGGTATATCAAGCAACATCCGTTCCTTTAGGAATTGGTAGTAAATACCATCGCCCAGAAGGAAATGGTGAAGAACCTTACAAAGCGATTAATTTATTAGAAGAAATTGATCTTCCTGGAGAATGGTGCATTCATTTTAGTACACAAAAACTCTATATATGGATTCCTAGTGGTACTACTGAAATTCAACTTTTGGATTTGGAAGAACCGATTATCGAAACGAAAGATGTATCCTATACTACTTTTAGAGATTTAGATATTTCATATTCATTGGGGAATGGTATTGTCATTGAGAATGGAGAACACAATCTAATCGCTGGATGCGATATTTCAAAATGTATTGATGATGCTGTACAGATTATTAATGGCACTGATCACGGTGTACAGAGTAACGATATGCATCATTTAGGAGCTGGTGGTGTTTTACTTTCCGGAGGGGATCGTTATACCCTCACTCCTGCAAATCACTATGCTGTTAATAATCATATATATGAATTTGGGCAAGTAAAAGTAATTTATGCTCCTGCCATTTATACACATGGAAGAACAGCCGATAATAATGTAGGAATGTATGTGGCTCATAATAAAATTCATGGTACACCACATGTAGGAATTTTGTTTTCTGGCAATAATCACATTTTTGAATACAATGAAATCTATGACATTTGTAGAGTATCGAATGATATGGGAGCCTTTTATAGCTGGGCTGATTGGACCAGCTATGGTAGTGTGTTGCGATACAATTATATACATGATGCTCATCAAGCGCATGGGATGTATTTTGATGATGGAGACAGTGGTGATTCTGTTTATCACAATATCATGCATGATATTGATGTTGGTGTTTTTATTGGAGGAGGTCATGATAATATCGTATTTGGAAACTTAGCTGTCAATTGCGAAAAAACAGTTCACATTGATAATAGAGGTGTTTCAAGAGGGTATAACCTTAGTAATACTACTTTAGTGAATCGCGTACTCAGTGTAGATTATCAAAATGCTCCTTGGAGTGTTCAATATCCTAGTATTGTTAATATTTTGGATGTCAATTATTCGCAAGAATTACCTGTAGGAAATGATATAGATTGCAATATGGCGATTAATACTTCGCAAGTCGTTGATATCGATGCAGCAACAGCTACAGATTGGGAAGTTATTTTAGGTACGAATTATTCAGATACAGATTCAGACTTGTCAGACCCAAGTACCGTAACTCTTAATGACATACTAGCGGCTTCAGGTTTCAATGGAGAAAGTTGTATGGATGATAATGTAGATTGGTCAACAGTTGGACTAGTTGCAGATATTTATAGGGCGCAAGAAACATTACCTATCGAGTTATTATCTTTTAATGGTGAAAATAAAGGTATCACCAATCATCTCTTTTGGACTACAGCTACTGAGGAAAATAATAGAGGTTTTGAAATAGAAAGAAGTTTAGATGGAATAACATTTGAGACAATAGGATTTATTGAAGGAAAAGGAACAACTTCTCAAAAGAGTAATTATCTTTTTATAGATGAATCCTTAAAAAATGGAGTTCATTATTATCGGTTGAAACAATTGGATTTTAATGGTGAATTTGAACGCAGTAAAATCATTCAAATCTTAGTAAATGAAAATTCATTTGCTATTGGTTTTCCTTATCCAAATCCAAATAAAAATCAATTAATTCAAATCGATTATTTTTCTGATGAAGTTTTAGATATTGAAATTCAATTTTTAGATGTTACAGGGAAATCTGTACTCGAAAAACGAATCACAATTCAAAAAGGGAATCATAGCTTAGATGTAGATTGTACATCTTTAAAGAAAGGGATTTATATTATTCAATTAAATACATCAAAAAATACGATAAGTAGGAAAATCATTTTGGAATAAATGAACTACTGTTTAATTTTAGTCTTCTTTTTTTAAACTGCTATTTTATTTCAAAATAGCAGTTTTGTTTATATTTATAAAAATTGATGAAGTGATTTAAAAATGATATAAATGGAAAATAACTTTGAAATAGAAATACATTCAGATGGAAATTATACGAGACTTATTATTTTGACGATAATAGCATTTGTAATTTATTTTTTAGGTGTATTATGGTTGAAGGTATTATCATTTATAATTGTTATTGGTATTTTAATTTGGTTTGCAAAAATAAAAAAAATAATAAGGGTTGATGAAGGAAATTTTGAAATAATTTCAGGACAATATTTTTTTGAAAAAACAAAGAGTTATTCGATTGCTAAAATGGAAGCTATCGTGTTTTTAGAAAATGTAGAATTAGATTTAAATAATTCTAAGAACAAAAAGAAATATCCTGAAATTATAAGTTTTAATTACGAAAATAAAAAAGTAGAACTTGGTGCAGGATTTGGAAAGTTTGGAGCGAAATATATTGTAAATCAATTAAAAATAATTCAAGGAAATATAAATGAATTACCATCCCATCACTAGATTGGAGCTTAAAGCTCCAATCTAGTGATGGGATGGTAAGGTAATTCTAAACAGGCTCATTCATTTTTATATGATGACTAATTTTTATCATTAAATCATCTGGACCAAAGGGCTTACCTACATGGTCATCCATGCCAAACAATTTAGCTTTTTCTTTTTCAGTCAAATAAGCAGAAGCCGTTAAAGCAATAATTGGAATATCTCTTACTCTTGGATCAACAGATTTTCTAATCTCAGCCGTAGCACGATAACCATCCATAATTGGCATTTGAATATCCATTAATACTAAATCAAAATATTGATGATTCATGGCTTCTAAGGCTTCTTGACCATTGTCTGCAGTGACCACTTCCATATTTAATTTCTTCAACATCTTAGCGACAACCAATTGGTTAATTTTGTTGTCCTCAACAACTAATATTTTATTCCCCGCTAAATGATCAAAGGTTTGATTTTTAATTTGAGTATTCGCTTTCTTTTCTTCTAAAGTATAAGGCAAATAAATATTAAATTCGGTACCATTTTCAGGACTGCTTGTTGCTTCAATTTTTCCATTTTGCAAATCAACTAATCGTTTACATATAGCTAAACCTAATCCTGAACTTCCATAACCATCATACATGTCTTCAGCTGATCTAGAGAATTTTTGGAACATCTTGTCCAATTGCTCTTTTTCAATACCTTCACCAGTATCTTTTACTGTTAATAAAAGGGTTAATTTATTATTGATTAATTCATGCATCTTTACACCAATATCAATTTGTCCATGATTCGTATATTTTAAAGATGTACTGACTAAATTAGTAATCACTTGATTTAATCGAGTAGGATCACCATTTAATTCTTTAGGTAAATTTTCATCGTAACGAATATGTAAATCGATACCCTTATCTTTTGCAGGTAAACTAAAACGATCTTTAATTTCTTCTAATGTCTTTTTAGGATTGAAATTTAATTTATCAAAACTAATTTTCCCAGCTTCGATATTGGAGAAATCTAAAACATCATTGATGAAAACTACTAAATTATTCGCAGAGAATTGAAGTGTTCTTAAATTTTCTATTTGATCTTTTCTAGGATCATTCGTTAATAATAAATGCGTTAAACCACTTATAATATTTAATGGTGTTCGCATCTCATTACTCATCGTTGCTAAAAAGCGATCTCTGGCAAATGAAGATTGTTCGACTGATTCTCGTTCAGCCATTTCATTGACTAATTTTCCATTTAAAGTATCTAAAGTTGCATTTTTTTCTTCAATAATAGAATTCTGATTTTCTATTTCTTGGTTCTTAGTGGTGAGTAATTGATTGTCCGCTTTTTTACGCCTAAAACTATTGTATAAAACAGCTAATAATGCAAAGGATAAAAGAATTAATAAAGCCAAAAAATTTCTAAATGTTTTATTGCTTTTATTTTCTAATTGTAATCGATCAATTTTATTTTGTTTATCCCTTGCTTCAAATTTAGAATTATACATCGCAGCTAAATCTAATGTCGATTTCTTTTTCTCAATTTTTGCATATTCTTCTTTAGCTGAATTATATTGTTTATAATAATTTAAACTTTTTTGAGTATCTCCAAGAGATTCGTAACCACCTGCAATTTGTTGTAAGACAAGTGTCCCTTCTTTAGAAACAGGTATTTCTTTTATTAATAAACCTGCTTTATTTAAAAATTCAGCAGCTTCCTTTTTTTTACCTAATTTTAAATGATTAAAACCAATACTCTTATAAGATTGAGCTAAACCAATTTTATCATTAATACCTGTTCGAATAGCCACCGCTTTATTGAAAAAATTAATCGCATCCTCAGGGAAATTCTGAAGTAAATAAACTTCACCCATGGTATGATAAACTTCAGCTATGTTTTGTTGATCTCCTAAACCCTGATATGTTTCCATTGTAGACCTTAAATAGATCATTGCACTTTCGTAATCTTTTAAGTTAATATCATAACCTGCAATTTCGCGAGCTATTTTTGCTGCTTGTTCATAATTTTTTTGAGCAAGTTCTAATTTAAAAGATTGATTTAAGAATTTTTTAGCAGGACCATATTCAGGTGTTTCTTTCAAAAGAGAAGCTTCACCTAAATTCTTATAAACTTTGGCTAAATGTTTTTGATCATTTAAATTCTTTAATGTCTTTTCTGCCGATTTAAATTTTTCAATCGCTTGAGGAATTTCATCTTTCATAATGAAAACTTCACCAACATGATTATTTGTAATAGCGATTCCTTTTTTATTTTGTTGGGCATTATAAATATCTAAGGCTTTGAAATAAGAACTCATAGCATTCTCATCATCCTTCTTATATTGGTAGACTGCACCTAAACGATTATAAGCTTCAGCTAATCCTTCTTTATATCCTTTTGATTTTGATAATTCTAATGCCTCATAAGCATAATCCTTAGCCTTGTCTGTTTGTTTAACAATAAAATATAGTTCAGACAATTGATTTACAACATCAACTTTTTCTTCAATATCTAGCTTGTTTTTCACCGCTTCTAAACTATCAATCATAGATTGATTCGCAATAGAAACTAAAGGAATAGCTAATAAGAAAGATAATATCAATGTATGTATTAAATGCTTTAATCTCATGTCCATATATGATATGAATTAAAAGGGGAATTAAAATTTTAAGTTATTGTTTGATGTCTTCGACTTAAAGAACACTTGTATTTACGCATATCATTGCAAAAATGTTGCCCTTTTATCCGATCACTTTTCTTATTCTAAAAACAAAAGCGGTTGATTTTATCCAAAATCAACCGCTTTTATAAATATAAGGAAAAATTATGAATTATAACCTTTTGATTACCATAGCTGATGCGCCTCCGCCGCCATTACAAATAGCAGCTAGTCCAACTTCTCCCTCATTTTGATGAAGAACATTATTTAAAGTCGTTAAAATTCTTGCACCTGAAGCGCCAAGAGGATGACCAATAGAAACAGCACCACCAAAAACATTAGCTTTTGCTGGATCAATTTCCATGACCTTATTAAAGGCAAGTGCAACAACAGAAAATGCTTCATTTACTTCAAAGAAATCTACATCATTCAAAGTCATACCTGCTCTTTTTAATGCAAGTGGCGCAGCTTTAGTGGGGGCAGTAGTAAACCACTCAGGTTCATGAGCTGCATCAGCAAAAGAAACGATTTCTGCTAAAGGCTTTAATCCTAATTCTTTTACTTTTTCTTCACTAGCTAAGATCAAGCAAGCAGCACCATCATTAATAGTAGAAGCGTTCGCAGCTGTAACAGTACCATCTTTTGTGAACGCCGCTCTTAAATTAGGTATTTTATCAAATTTAACTTTCTTGAATTCTTCATCCTCACTCACTAGGATAGGGTCTTTCTTTCTTTGAGGAACTGATACGGCAACGATTTCTTCCTTAAATTTACCTGCCTTAGTTGTTGCTGCAGCTTTTTGGTAAGAACCTATCGCATAATTATCTTGATCTTCTCGAGTTATGCTATATTTTGTTGCTGTATTATCAGCGCAAATTCCCATAGCGCTTTGATTATAAGCATCTCTTAATCCATCCTTTTCTAAACCATCTACTAATTCACCTCCGCCATATTTATGGCCCCATCTTGCTTTAGGAATATAATAGGGTATGTTACTCATACTTTCCATTCCTCCTGCTACTGCAATATCATTAATGCCCAACATGATGTTTTGTGCTGCAAACATAACAGATTTCATACCTGAAGCGCATACTTTATTTACAGTAGTACAAGGAACATTAACACCAATGCCAGCTTTTATAGCGGCTTGCCTTGCAGGAGCCTGTCCTAAATTTGCAGAACAAACATTTCCCATAAATACTTCATTCACTTGATTCGCATCTAAACCTGCTTTTTCTAAAGCACCTTTAATGGCGAAGCTTCCTAATTCAGGAGCAGTAAATCCAGATAAAATACCTCCAAAACTTCCTAGAGGTGTTCTTACAGCAGAAACGATATATACTTTTTTCATATTAGTATTGAATGATTGATTAATCAATAGAATGATGATTTTAAGAAAAAAGGTTTAAATGAAACCAAAATCTTTAAAATTGTATTCTTAATTCGAGTGCAAAAGTAATAATTATCTTTGTACGTTTTTAGATTTTTATGAAATGGGTTCTCAAATAACTCATACCAGTTAAATAACAATTCATGTTTGTAGATACGCATGCTCATTTATATTCAAATCAATTTGATGAAGATCGAAATGAAATAATAGAAAAAGCACTAAATAATGGAGTGAATAAATTTTACTTACCTAATATTGATAGCCAATCGATAACAGGGATGCTCCAATTAGAAAAAGATTATGAAGGAATTTGCTTCCCAATGATGGGCTTGCATCCATGTTCTGTAAAAGAAGATTATGAAAAAGAACTCAGCCTGGTAAAGGATTGGTTGGATCAAAGAGAATTCTGTGCTATTGGTGAAATTGGTATAGATCTTTATTGGGATAAAACCTTTATAGAAGAACAAAAAAAAGCTTTCCGATTACAAATCCAATGGGCAAAAGATTTACAAAAACCCATTGTCATTCATGCCAGAGAAAGTATGGATGAAATCATGGAGATTGTAGAAGAAGAAAATGATGAAAACCTGAGAGGAATTTTTCATTGTTTTTCTGGAGATGTTAATCATGCAAATAGAGTAATGGATTTGAAAGATTTTTTATTAGGAATTGGGGGAGTATTGACCTTTAAAAATTCTGGTAAAATATTAAGAGAAGTAGTTGAACAAACGGGCTTAGAATATCTAGTACTTGAAACAGATGCTCCCTATTTAGCTCCGACTCCTTTTAGGGGAAAAAGAAATGAAAGTTCACACATTCCTCTAATCGCATCTCATTTAGCAGAGCTAAAAAGTTGTACAATTGAAGAAATTGCGGCTGTAACGACAAATAATTCAGAAAAACTTTTCTCTCCTTTTGTATAATTGATGAAAAAATCTAATTTTACCCCTGCACTCGTATTTTATTTTGGTAAATACGTCTTATTTACAAATATAATGTGTGAGAAAGAGCTTTAAAGTAAGTTCTTTTTGCGGAATTGGGGAGAGATGCCAGAGCGGCTTATCGGGCTACCTTGGAAAGGTAGTGTACTCGCAAGGGTACCGGGGGTTCGAATCCCTCTCTCTCCGCTGTAATGCGAAAATTTAATTACATCCTATTAGCTAAAACTGACACGAAAAATCTCGTCACATGCGTAAGTATTTAGTACCTACCCTAGTATTAGGGATGGTTACATTTGTAACCGAAGCAAGTTATGCTGCCAGCTCATTTCAAATTCTTAAAGAAAAGTTTATTGAAGGTGGTTGGTTCTTTATGAGTATTGTACTCGTAACATTGATCTTAGGTCTAGCCTTTTGTCTAGAGCGTATTATCACTTTGAACATCGCTTCTGCGAACACAGACAAACTTTTAACTTCTATCGATGATAACCTTAAAACAGGTAATCTGAATGGAGCAATGGAAGCTTGTAAATCTACTCAAGGTCCAACTGCAAGTGTATTGTATGAAGGATTAAAAAGAGCAGGTGATGGTCCAGAAGGTGTTGAAAAAGCAATCGTTTCTTATGGTGCCGTTCAAATGGGCCTTTTAGAGAAAGGATTAATTTGGATTTCATTATTTATTTCAATTGCACCGATGTTAGGTTTCATGGGTACAGTAATTGGTATGATCCAAGCCTTCGATACCATCGAGGCAACAGGTGATATTGTACCAAGTGAAGTTGCAGGGGGTATTAAGGTTGCCTTATTAACCACTGTATTTGGTTTAATCGCAGCGATTATCCTTCAAATCTTTTACAATTACATCGTTTCTAAAATTGATAGTATTGTAACGAAGATGGAAGAGTCTTCTATTGGATTAGTTGACTTAATGGTTGAGAATAAAACATTCAAGTAGTAAAAGTTTAGTTGAAAAACTACCGTTTTCATTCCTTGTAAAAGGAATTAATCAATTAAATTTTTAATCTTAAAATTATACCATTATGTATAGCTTACTATCTAAATATGGTCAAGTCATTGCTTTGGGAATTGGTGTATTCTTTACACTAGTACTATTTGCTATGATTGCAGCCAATGGAGCTACTTTGGATGAAGCAGCTCAAATGCAATTAAAAGAAGGAAACGCTTTCTTGAGCCAAACGAGTATTTTCGATATTGGTTTATATGCAGTATTTATTTTAACCAGCCTTGCAGCATTAGCCATGTTAGTGTTCGGCGTTTTAGGTGTTGTTAAAGATCCGAAAGGTTCTTTAAAATCATTAATCGGAATTGGTGTATTATTAGCGATTTTTGTTATTGGTTATATGATTGCAAAATCATCAGGTGAAACAACAGGAATAACAGCTGCTATTAACAAATTCAATGGATTAATAGAAGGAGAAAATCCTACAGAATCTTTCCAATATTTAACTGCAGGTAAAAGTAGTATGATTGGTGGAGCCTTATGGACTACCTTTGCTTTAATGTTTTTAACTTTTGTAGGTATGATTGCCTCTGAAGTTTTAAACTTATTCCGTTAATTCTAAATTATAGCCTTATGCTGTCCAGAAAGAAAAAAGAACGGGAATCACAAGAGATTAATGCAGGGTCGATGGCAGATATTGCCTTCTTACTCTTAATCTTTTTCTTAGTGACAACAACCATCAATGCCGAAAAAGGTATACCAGTAAAGTTACCACCTTGGTCTGATGAAGAAGTAGATCCTACTCAGTTAAATACTAGAAACGTATATTCTGTATTGGTTAACTATAATAACGAATTATTAGTTAGAGGTGAACCAACTCAAATTACAGATTTACGTGAAAATGCTAAGGAATTCATCATGAATCCACAAGCATTAGAGAATTTAGCCGAGAAGCCTTCTAAAGCAATTGTTTCATTGAAGAATGACCGTGGTACTCGATATGAAACTTACTTACAAGTTTATAATGAACTGAAAGGAGCATATAATGAACTGTGGGATGCTGAAGCAGAGAAATTATATCAACGGAAATATGAAGATTGTGATAGAACTCAAAAAAGAGCCATCCAAGATATAATTCCTTTGGTGATTTCAGAGGCAGAACCTGTGGATACACAAGGTAATTAATGATTCTTTTTCATATAATAATTTCGAATCATGTCAAAATTTAAAAAGAAAAGAGGTAATTCCTCTCCAGGTATTAGTACGGCTTCATTGCCTGATATCGTTTTCATGTTGCTTTTCTTCTTTATGGTGGTAACCGTAATTAGGAATGCAGAACTAAAAGTTGATGTCAAGGTTCCAATGGCAAGTGAGCTAAAAAAACTGGAAGATAAAAGTTTGGTATCTTATTTATACATTGGGAAACCAATGAAAAAATACCAATCAGATAGAGGATCTGCTCCTTTGTTACAGTTGAATGATAAATTCGCAAGTATCAATCAAATTCCTTTCTTCGTAGAAGAAAAGAAATTGAAAGTAGCTGAAAAAAAGAGAGATAAGATTACTGCATCTTTACGGATAGATAATGAAGTTACAATGGGTTTTATATCTGATGTAAAAACAGAATTACGTAAAGCAGGACAATTGAAAGTGAACTATGCAGCATCTCAAGGAGATGTTAAGAATAAATAACTTTTAATCCTCTAAACCCAAAAGGTCAATACCAAATCATTGGTATTGACCTTTTTTTATCATTAAGAATATATGAGTTTACCAAACGGAATATCATGGCGAATAGTTTCTAACCAAGATGCGACAAAAGTTAAAGAAGTAATATTTAGGGTTTTAACCGAATATGGTTTGCCAGTAGATCCTTGTAAAACAGATTCTGATTTAGATCAACCTGCTACTTTTTATGAAAAGGGATTCTTTGGAGTGATCGAAAATGATGTTAATGAAATTGTAGGCACATTTGGATTATTAGAACATAAAAATGACGAAATAGAAATCCGAAAAATGTATCTACTACCTCAATATAGAGGAAAAGGAATTGGAAAGTTTATGATGAATTTTCTTCTTCAGAAATCAAAAGAATTAGGATATCCAAAAGTAGTATTAGAAACTGCTTCACAACTCAAAGAAGCGGTAATGATGTATGAAAAATATGGCTTTAAAATTGATGATTCAGGTCCAGAAACTGAACGATGCGATTTGATGTATTTTTTGAAGATTTAGTTTATAGAATACTTAGTTAGATTAGAATATTTGATGTTGTATTATTAGACTTAAACTATTTTATATAGAAAAGAATAAAATTTTCATTTGATTGTTAGCATTTTTTTTCTTGAATCT
>JAHDFV010000257.1 GCA_020627985.1 Saprospiraceae bacterium | reverse complement strand
CATTGTGATAAAGATTGGAAACCAACTGAAGATTTAACCGAAATGGATTATATCGATGGTTTTACAGAAGAAGAAATTGATAATTTTGAATATTCATCCAACACACTACAACCTTATACTAGTTACGAATTATTTCTACCAAATGAAGATATGACCTGGAAACTTTCTGGCAACTATATCCTTAAAGTTTATATGGATGAAGGTGAACAAGATTTAATTCTTACTCGTCGATTTATCGTTGTAGATTCTAAAGTAAAAATTGGAGCTGAAGTTACACGAGCATATGATGTACGGCAAATGGATTCTCATCAAGAAATTGATTTTATGATAAATCATAAAGGTTTTCCCATTTCTAATCCTAAAACTGAAGTATCCGTATCTATTCTTCAAAATGGAATTTGGCCTTTGATGCAGGAAGGAATAAAACCCATGTTTATAAAAGGGGAAACATTAGAATATGATTATCAAGGAAAAATCATATTCCCTGCTTTAAGAGAATTCAGGTATTTAGACTTAAGAAGTTTTAGGTACAAAACCGATAAAGTCAATGAAATCTATGAAAGCAAAGACGGATTTGATGTCCAACTAAAAATGGAACGAAATCGATCTTTCACCCCATATTTGTATGAAAAAGACATGAATGGAAATTTCATCATTGAGAACATTCATGAGAAAACTGAAGATTTTAGAGCAGATTATGCTTTAACTACATTTAATCTTTATACAGAAACTCCTTACGAAAATGGACAAGTGTATGTTTTTGGTAAATTATCAGATTGGCAATTAACAGATAGATTTAGGATGGTATACAATGAAAAGACAAGAACCTACCAAACGAATGTCTTTTTAAAAAATGGATATTATAATTACTTATATGCATATGTACCTAATGGTACGGATAAGATAGATTTTGATGAAATCGAAGGTAACTCTTACCAAGCAGATAATGATTATACCATTATAGTGTATTACAAACCTTTTGGAGGACGTTACGATCAGGTCATCGCCGTGCATACAATCAATTCTATAGATTAATAAAAAAAGCTTCGATATTTTATCGAAGCTTTTTTTATTAATTTTCAACTCTTTCTAAGCCTTTATATCTTTTATGAATCACATGTTTTAGCTCTCTTCTTGCGAAAAAGATTCTACTTTTTACTGTACCTAAAGGCAATTCCATAAGTTCAGCAATTTCTTGATATTTAAAACCTTCGTAGTGCATGATAAATGGAATTTGAATTCCTTCATCAAGATTATGAATCATATTCCATAATTCTTTCATCATGATATTAGAATCTCCTTGATTCCGAATTACATTCTTACCAGAATTAATATAATAGTTATTGTCTGTAGAATCCATTATCGTATTTGCTTTCATTTTCTTACGATAATTATTAATGAAAATATTTTTCATGATCGTAAACAACCAAGCTTTTAAATTTGTACCTGCCCTAAATTTATCTTTATTAGACATCGCTCTAAACGCAGTTTCTTGGTATAAATCTTTAGCATCCTCTATATTCTTAGTAAGATTATAAGCGAATGAATGCAAAAGGGTTGATAAATTATTGAATTGACTATTAAATTCTAAACTTGACATAACAAAATATTTTTTTGTTTAACCAAATATACCATATAGTTAAACAAAAATCCAAATAAGTTAAACAAAATATAAGCACTAATTAGTATGAAAAGGTAAACAAATTACATAAAACACTGACAATAAGATAAATATGGCTTATCTCACAACAAATAAACTTTCAATAAATATTGAAAGTTTATAACTTTAATAATATTAGTAAGAATTAATTATGAAACAAGAACTAAAGAGCAGAGATAAAATCAAGTGTATCATTTAAACCTGTAAGAATAGAAGAATGTTCTGGAGTAATCAAAACCTGTGAGACAACTTGAGGACCTGTAAAGAGAATATGGGAATTAGGCATTATAGAAGAAACACTATCCATGTAAGTCTGAATATTTTGATTATTGAATGATTCAGTAATCATTGTAAATACATAATCAGGATGATGTATGTCATAGGCAATCTTAAGATCCTGTAAATTAATATTTTGACCTAAATAAATAACTCTATGATTTCTTTTTTTCAACAGATAATGCATAAACAATAAAGTCAATTCTTGCATCTCTCCTTTTGGAATATAAATGATAAACTTTTTAGTCTTACGTGTTAAATCAACTTTTTCTTGATCTATGGCTACTAGTAATTTTTGTCGAATTAAGTAAGTTATAAAACTTTCTTGAACAGGATTAACTGAGCCCGTCATCCACAAAACACTTAATTTATTCAAAAATGGATGAATTACTTGCAGCATTGTTTTTTCAAAGCCCATTTCCTTAATATTTAAGGAAACTATACGATCAAATTTGTACTCATCCATTTCAATCATAGAAATAGTTAAGGCATCAACATGAGCTTCATTTTCAAAATCTTCTTCCGATAAATCTTTAACTTTCTGTGAAATTTCACTTGGTGGCATCTGTGCAATCTTAGAAATTCTAAAACCACTTTTCTTTAAAAAAACTACATTTAAAAGATGCTTGAGATCATGATCTAAATAATATCTTATGTTCGTTTCTGTACGTTTGGGTTCAAGCAAATCATATCGTTGCTCCCAAATACGGATAGTATGTGCTTTAATACCCGAAAGTTTTTCTAAATCACTTATAGAATAGACTGCCAAATCAATAAAATATTATGAAAATGCATTAAAATATTAAACTTGGAACATCTAAGTTCCAAATGAATACAACCATAACACCAGTAAAAGAAAAATGTTTATCCCGCTCGCATTAAATGATACTAATTTTCATTTCCTAATAGTTATGAGTATCAATCACATGTATACTAATTATTAATCATTTTTAAATAAATCATAATATGATATGAACTCATAAAAGTAATTAGAACAACATATTACATAAATTACAAGTCTAACATAAATGATTTTTCATTGGAATAATTATCTTTGGTACGTATCCCATATAACTTAAACACATCAATTTGTATTTGTAATGTTAGATTAGTCTATTTTAGACTATCTTTTTAGAACCTTTAATACCTTTCTAAAATCTATTAGGACATGAAAAAGATTTTACTTTTTAATTTATTTTTATTCATTTCATATTATTCTTATGGACAATATTGTACACCTGCACCAACTAGTGTAGATGGTAATGGTATTACCAATGTATCAATGGGATCTATCAATAATACGACAATTGCCGAACCAGGCAATTATGGTGATTATACCGCTCAAATAACTGATGCACCACAAGGAAATCCCTTAGGGATATCAATAACTTTAGAAACTGGATTCGGTTACAACCTATGGGCGTGGGTAGATTGGGATGATAATGAAATTTTTACGGATGCTGGAGAGGTATTCTATTTAGGAGAATCATCTAATGCAAATCCAACTACATTTACTAGTTTTATTACAGTTCCATTAACTGCTCCTTTAGGGCAACATAGAATAAGAATTGGTGGTGCTGATTTTGGATTGGGTACAACACCCCCTTCAAACCCTTGTTATACAGGAGCTTGGTCTGCTTTTGAAGATTATACTTTAAATGTAACTGCTCCTCCAGCTTGTTCTGCCGTTTCAGACATTACTACATCCAATCTAACAGCTACTAGTGCTGATGTAAGTTGGACTGCTCAAGGTTCTGAAATGACATGGGATATTGAAGTTGTTCCGGCTGGCGGTTCTCCTACAGGTGTTCCTACTCATGATGATGTTACTAGTAATCCTTTTAATATAACTGGATTATCTGCCGTTACTGGATATACCATTTATGTAAGAGCTGATTGTGGCATGGACAATACAACAGATGTTTCTGTTTGGTTAAGTACAAACATAACTACACCTTGTGCTGCTTACACTCCACCTTACTTAGAAGAATTTACTACGATGACTTTTGCAGTTCCACCAACATGTTGGGAAGAAGGAAAAGGAGGAGATCCAAGTACTGGACCTGCTACTATTGAAAATAGTATTTGGACTTCTGATGGGTTTGCAAATAACGGTTTTAATGGTTCTGCTAAAATAAACCTATACCAATCAGGTAACAATGAATGGATGTTTTCCCCAATTTTTGATTTAACAGCTGGGTTACCTTATCAATCTGAATTCGATTTCTCTATAACAGCTTGGGGACAAACAGAAGGAGCTTCTAATTTAGGTTCTGATGATGAAATACATTTTTTAGTTACTACAGATGGCGGTGTAACATGGAATACTTTACAAGTTTGGACTGCTGCTGATAATGTAAACCCTGTTGGAGAAATAATCATACATGACCTTACCCCATATACAGGTGGTTTCGCCCAATTTGCTTTTTATGCTACTGATGGCGCTGTAGATGATACTGCAGATAATGATATATTTGTAGACAATTTCATCGTTCGTACACCTCCATCATGTCCTGATATTTCTGCTTTAACTGTTGATGCTACAACTTCTACGACTGTAACTGTTTCTTGGACAGATCCAGGTACAACAGTAAATTGGGATTTAGAAGTAATACCTACAGGCACAACACCAACAGGTATTCCAACAATTAATGACGTTACAAATAATCCTTACACTATAACAGGACTTTCACCGAATACAACTTATGATGTTTATATCCGTTCAGATTGTGGAATGGATGATACAAATGTTTCTTTGTGGCAAAACATCAGTGTTTTAACAGAGTGCGCTCCATTTGTACCTTATTATATAGAAGACTTTGCTACAATGACTGGAGATACTCCAGCTTGTTGGGATGAAGGCACAGGAGGAGATCAAACAACAGGTCCTACAGCTACTGGTGCAAGTAACTGGACGGCTGATGGATTTGCTAATAATGGTTTCGATGGATCTGCTAGAATTAATATTTGGCAATCTGGTAATGATTTTTGGTTGCTTTCTCCTATTTTTGATTTAACCTCAGGTTCACCTTTTCAATCAGAATTTGATTTTTCAATAACTACTTTTGGTGGTACAGAAACAGCTACAAATCTAGGTTCGGATGATGAAGTTTATTTCTTAGTCAGTACAGATGGTGGTGCAACTTGGACTACTTTACAAGTTTGGACTGCTGCAGATAATGTAAATCCCGCAGGAGAACTTATCATTCATGACTTGACTCCATACTCTGGTGGATTTGTACAATTTGCAGTTTATGCAACTGATGGTGATGTTGATGATGCGAATGATAATAATGTATATGTTGATAATTTTATTATTCAAGAAATTTTAGAAAATGATGTAACTATCACTAATATCTCTGCTCCTCAATCTTCTTGTGGACTAGGAATGGAAGATATAACTATAGAAGTAGAGAATCTTGGATTTCAAACTCAAGGTGGATTCTTCACTAATTATTCTGTTAATGGTGTAGTTCAAGGAAATAGTCCTGATGGCTTTGTATCTTCTAATTTAATACCAGGTCAATCTACTTCTTATACATTTGACAATCAATATGATTTTTCTGTGCCAGGTACGTATACCATTCAAGCATGGACTGAATTAAGTACAGACCAGAATTTACCAAATGAT
>JAHDFV010000256.1 GCA_020627985.1 Saprospiraceae bacterium | reverse complement strand
TCCTTTTAAAAATTCTTTGCCATTTTGGCATTAATTCTCTTTCTATTTCAATTAATACAGCTCCAAATACTTGATTCATTTTTACTGTTCCTAAAAGAATATCATACATACTCGGTATTATTTTCACCGATAACTCATCATGAACATTACTTAACTGATTTAAGATGGATTTAATTTGATTATTTTCTGATGTTTCAATGGCAATGATAATTTCTTCAATGTCTTTTTCTTTTACTACTTTTTCTAAATCATTAATAGATCCCTCATTTGATAAAAATTCACCTAGGCTGTTTAATCCTTTTGGATTTACTTCTAAAAAACCAACAATATTGTATCCCATTTTAATAGGATTCATAGTAACCTCATTATATAAATCTAAAGCTTTTTCATTTGAGCCCACAATTAGCGTTTTATAAGAAATAAGACCTTTTTTTAATCGTTTTTTTGCTAGCGTGAGAATTAGTATTCTACATGAAATTGTAATAAAAAAATGAAGAGAAAATAAAACAAGAAATGAAGTATAATAGGTCGTATAATTATAAACAACATCATCCAAAACCAAAGTGAAAAATAAAAAGACTACACCAAAAAAACTAAGGAAAAAAGTATTGGCTAATGTACTCATTCTTGATAATCGATAAATGTCTTTATACTTATCGAAAATCGAATAAAACAAAATCCATCCCAATGGAATGACGAATAATCCCGTTAATAAATTTACATCTTCGAAAACGGATCGATCTATGGGTACTTTTTCAATCCACATTTTCCGGAAAAGAAAAAATAAGAACCAAGCCAGTAAAGCTGATATAAAATCAGAAATGATATAAAATAAAGTATGTCTTCTTCTTTTTTTGAACATGTTTTGTCCTAGTTCTTCTCTCTTATTTGTTTTAGTCTCCTTTCAATTTCTTTAGAGATTTCAGTCGCAACTTTTAAAGCTTTGTATCCATCTTCCAAGGGAACTTCAGGTTTAGAATCTGCTAAAATACAATTCAATAAGGATTCTAATTCTTCTTTGATGGCATTTGTTGGCAGAATTTCAGGAAATTCTGCCTGAATATATTTTTTACCTTCATCCGTTTCCCATTCCGATAAATACCCTTCTTTTGGTTTTTCATCATATAAACGAATTACTTGTGCATTTTTTTCTAAAAAATCTAAGCTTATATAGGCATCTCCTTGAAACAAACGCATTTTACGCATTTGTTTTAAAGAAATTCTACTTGCAGTTAAATTAGCTACACAGCCATTTTTAAATTCAATTCTCGCATTGGCAATATCTGGATTTGGGCTTGCTACTGCTACTCCATTTGCCTGTATGGATGATATTTCTGAATCTACTATAGATAAAATAATATCGATATCATGGATCATTAAATCTAAAACAACAGAAACATCTGTTCCTCTAGGATTAAAAGAAGATAAACGATGTACTTCAATAAACATGGGATGAATTGATTTCAAATCAATAGACGAAATCGCTGGATTAAATCTTTCTACATGCCCTACTTGAATTTTAACATTAAATTCATCCCGTAATTTGAGTAATTCTTCAGCTTGAGATACGTTTTGCGTAACAGGTTTTTCTATGAAAATGTGTTTGCCTTTCTGAATTGAACGTTTAGCTAAGTCAAAATGGAATTGAGTCGGTGTAACAATATCTACAATATCAACAGCATCAATTAATTCTTCTGCAGAAGAAAAGCGTTTGCAATTATATTTTTCTTGAACGAATTCACTTGTTTTATTATTAGAATCATAAAAACCTACTGCTTCATATCCTTCAATCATATTGATACAATTCAAATGAATTTTACCTAAATGACCAACACCTAAAACTCCAATTTTAATCTTCTTCTGAATCATTCGTTAAAAGTAATATAGTTTGGTAAAATAATTAAAGAACTGCTCAGAATACTACAAGATGCTTTTTCGATAAATCTAATTAACTTTGAACTAAATCCATAAGGACAAGAAAAATAAGTAAGAATATTACAAATGAGTAAAATTATATATAATATGGATACTGCTAAACAAATCCTGAAAACGTTAGAATTAGAACCGTTACCACAAGAAGGTGGATTTTTCAAGGAAACTTTTCAATCTAGTATTTATTATCATCCCAAAAATTGGGAAGGAGAAAGAATGATTTACTCTTGCATATATTATATGATTACCCCTCAATCCTATTCTGTTATGCACCAATTGCCTGGAGATGAAATTTTTCATTTCTATAAAGGTGATCCTGCTGAAATATGTTTAATTTATCCTAATGGCGAACAAGAGATTCAGATACTTGGAAATAATATATTACAAGGAGAAAGACCGCAAATTTTAGTACCAGGAGGAACATGGCAAGCCTGTAAATTAGTAAAAGGAGGTACTTATTGTTTAATGGGAACAACAATGTCCCCAGGTTTTGATTATAAAGATTATAAACATGGAAATAGAAACGAATTGATTAGTCAATATCCTCATTTAAAATCAATCATTTGTTTAAATACTATTGAAAACTAAGCACCCATTCGTACCAAATCTAATCCCTTTTCATGATGAGATTTAATCTTATCTTTAATCGCTTCGTAGGTTTCTACATTATTGGTAAAATCTTTATCTCCTATATCTAAAACGATAATAGGCACATCTTTTTCAGATTTAAAATATTCAAAATAAGCATCTTGAATGGTTTTTAAATATTCAGCAGAAATTTCTTGTTCATACGTTCTTCCTCTTTTAGCAATATTCCGTAACAATACATCTACAGGTCGATGTAAGTATACTAATAAATCTGGTTTAGGAAAAGTTGAATTCAATACTCCAAACAATCTTCTAAAGAGATTTAATTCATCTTCTTTTAAGTTTTGACCTGCAAAAAGTAAGGTTTTAATAAAAAAGTAATCCGCAATAGTTAATGGATTAAATAAATCTGGAGTATTAAATGCTTCTTGTAATTGTTTATGTCGCTCGGTCATGAAAAATAATTCCACTGTCAAGGCATGTCTTTCTGCATCATTATAAAAATGAGGCAAAAAGGGATTATCAGAAAATTGTTCTAGCACAAGTCTGCTATTCCAGTCTTTAGATAGCATATTACAGAGCGTTGTTTTACCAGCTCCAATATTACCCTCAACAGCTATGAATTCGTATGGAATATCTTTAAACACGTATGTTTTAGTTTTTCAATCTTTTAACTTCTAAATCATCTTGACACCATCCTAGTAATTCTCGGATCGTTTGTCTAAAAATTGGATGAAAATAAAATGGATTTAATTCTAATAAAGGAACTAAAACAAATTTACGTTCATGTAATCTTGGATGAGGTAGTTTTAAAAGTTTAGAATTTAGGATGAGATCATCATAAAATAAAAGGTCTAAATCTATGATTCTTGGACCCCATTTTTCTTTCCGAATTCGACCTAATTCTTTTTCAATTTTTAAAAGTTTTCTCATTAAAAGGATAGGTGGCAAATTCGTTTCAACTTTTATTACTTGATTCATAAAATTGGGTTGATCTGAATGACCCCAAGCTTTCGTTTCATAAAGATCAGAAGCCATTTTGATTTTACCAATTAAATCTTCAATTACTTCATTTGCTTTTTGAATTTGTAATTTAGGATTATTTTGATTACTCCCTAAAGAAATATAAACTATATGTAATTCTGTATAATTTTTCAAGGAATAAGCTTTTATATTTGATGCCGACAAAGGTACATTTCTGGTTAAAGTAATATTAATCTTTCGTGCTATCTTTTTAAGAATTATAAAAAATAGTGATTTATCACTTTGAAAAACGTCTCAAAATAGTATGAAAAAATTCAGTGCAGATATCATATATCCTGTTTCTAGTGCTCCAATTAAGGAAGCGATCCTTGTTACAGATGATGAAGGCAAAATATTATCCATTGATTCTATTTCTGAACATGATCCATCTTCAGTTCAGTATTTAGAAGGAGCATTAATTCCAGGTTTTATCAACAGCCATTGTCATTTAGAACTTTCACACATGAAAGGTAAGGTGAATACAGGAACAGGCTTAATACAATTCATTACAGGCGTAATTAGTCAGAGAGAAACAGATGCACAAGAAATACAAAATGCAATTTCTTTAGCAGATCAAGAAATGTATGAAGCTGGAATTGTTGCTGTTGGAGATATTTCAAATGTAACTGATAGTTTCAATACTAAAAATAAGAGTGATTTAAGCTATTATACTTTTGTAGAAATGTTTGATTTGCTTCAAGAAAAGGATGCTATACCTAATTTTGAAAAATACAAGTCTGTTTATGATGCTTTAGATTTATCAAAAAAAGACCAAAAAGCAATTGTTCCTCATGCTCCTTATAGTGTTTCTCAAAAACTTTGGGATTTAATCCAAAAAGCAACTCCTGAAGGAAAAACGATTAGTATTCATAATCAAGAAACGCCAGCAGAAAATCAATTGTTTTTACAAAAAGCAGGTGGATTTGTGGATTGGTATCAATCTTTTGGCCTTTCGTTAGAAACTTTTAAGGCAACATCTTCTTCATCTATCCATTATGCATTAGCTAATCTTAATCCTAAAAATAAAACACTTTTTGTACATAATACTTTAACCAATAAAAGTGATTTACAAGCAGCTAAATCTTGGAGTGATCAAACATTTTGGGCCAGTTGTCCGAATGCAAATCTATATATTGAAAATAATTTACCTCATTACCAATACTTTATTGATGAAGGCGTTAAAGTAACACTTGGAACAGATAGTTTGACTTCAAATTGGCAATTATCGATTTTAGAAGAAATGAAAACGATCCAAAAATATCAATCTTATGTCTCATTTGAAACTTTATTACAATGGGCTACTTTAAATGGAGCTGAAGCTTTGAGTTTTGATCGAGATCTAGGAAGTTTAGACATTGGTAAAAAACCAGGAATTAATTTATTAAAAGGGTTTAAAGGGAAACTTACTCCCAATGTATCCGTTCAACGAATTATATAAATTTAATATATGAAATATTATTTCTCAATCATTTTCATTATTTCATCCATCTTCTACCTTAATGGACAGCGTTTACATTCGCCTGTAGAAATTGTACGAATTATGGAGAAATCTGATATAAAGTATGTGATTGATACTTTGATTGGAGAAGGACAACGTTCATATTATCCAGAATTTGGTCAAGCCTCTAAGCGTTTGTATAGAATTGAGAGTCCAGGAGAAATTAAATTAGTTGAAGAATCTTCTTTTGATACGAATAAAAAACTTAAAAAATGTATAAAGAAAGGAGATAAAGAAATCAAAAAGCAAAGACCAGAAAAAGCTAGAAAACATTTTAATAAAGCGAATGAAATTAGACCTTCAGATACTCGAATCATCAATAGAATTGGTGATACTTATTTTAATGAAAATGAATATCAAACTGCCATTTATTGGTATAATAGGTCTTTAGAGTTTAATACTATTGATACAAAAGCATTAAGACAATCTGCACAATGTTATCAGAAAATGGAACAATTTGATCTCGCTATGCAATTTATTACAAAAGCTCATATTTTAAATCGAAATGATACTCTTCTTTTACAAGAA
>JAHDFV010000255.1 GCA_020627985.1 Saprospiraceae bacterium | reverse complement strand
TTCTTACCCGATTTTTCTTTAATTACTTCATCCGCGAAAGATTTACACATGTCAATATAAGAACGAGTATCAAAATTCTTATCCTGTACATAATCAATTCCCAAAAATTGATTTTTCCAATAATCCGCATCATAATTATTATTATCAAAAGAAAAAATACGGTAGCCTTCATCATCAAATAAATTTAAGATTAAACAACCTTTATCTATTTTTCTTAAACTAATTCCTTCTTCTTTATTAATAATTATTCGATTATTCTGTGTTGATAATTTAATAAAAGCATCTTTTCTTTCCGATTTAAAAATACCAAAAGCTTGTACTAATTCATCTTCAATTAATATATCATCCAACAAAACCATAAATAAATCTCCAGATTTTATTTGTGGATGATTTGATTGGTCATATAAATGATTTAAAACATCAATCGTTGTAGAATGAAATTCATCATTATTTTCAAAAACCTTCTTCGCCATCCCATTCATTAAATGATACGACATATCAGTGCTGTGTACAAAATGAAATGTTTCTGAAATTTGTTTAAATGGTTTTATGAAATATTTTTTTAACGTCTCTTCTAGGTTTTCATCTAAAGAAATAGGCGTATCGGAAGTAAAACATTTTTCTCCTTTATTCTTATTTCCTACTTGATGAACTACTGTTTGTTTAATTTGTAAGTTAGTGAATTTCAACATTGTTTTTTACAGTTTTATTGCGAGTTCTATTCCCATTTTGATGGCGTGCTTTGCATCTAATTCTGCCGCTTTAAAAGCCCCTCCAATTAAATGTACATTTGTTCCTCTTTTTTCTAAGGGTTCAAATAAGTCTTTATATGAAAGTTGACCTGCGCAAACAACAATAGTATCAACTGGTAATATTTCAGATTCTCCTCCTCTTAAAATATGTAACCCTTGATCATCAATTTTATCATACTCTATTTGACCAATCATTTTGACATTCTTCTTTTTCAAACTTGCTCTATGGATCCAACCTGTTGTTTTACCTAAATTAGCTCCATGTTTTCCTTGAGAACGTTTTAATAAAAATACTTCTCTTGGAGAAGGAGCAACTTCGGCTTCTTTTAGAGCTCCTCCTTTAGAATAACTCATATCCACACCCCATTCATTCATATATTCTTCTACATGAAGAGCTGTTGATTCTCCTTCATGTGTTAAATATTCAGCAACATCAAATCCAATACCGCCTGCTCCAATAATAGCAACGGATTTACCTACTGGTTTTTTATGATGTAAAACATCAATATAACTCAATACTTTAGCATGATTTTCTCCCTCAATTCCCGTTGCCCTAGGAGTAACTCCAGTAGCAATGACTACTTCATCAAAATCAACCAATAAATCGACATCTGCTTTAATATCCAAATGCAATTGAACTCCAGTAACTTCAATTCTTTTATTAAAATAACGGATGGTTTCATAAAATTCTTCTTTCCCAGGAATTTGTTTCGCCATATTAAACTGACCTCCAATTTCGCTTGAGGCTTCAAACAAATGAACGGTATGTCCACGTTCCGCTAAAGTTGTAGAACAAGCTAATCCAGCAGGTCCAGCACCTACAACAGCAATTTTCTTTTGCTTTATCGAAGGTTCTATAACAATTTCTGTTTCATGACAAGCTCTTGGATTAACAAGGCATGAACAAATTTTTAATTCAAAGGTATGATCCAAACAAGCTTGATTACAACCAATACAAGTATTGATTTCATCGACTCTGTTTTCTGCAGCTTTTTGTATTAAAAATGAATCTGCTAAAAATGGTCTTGCCATAGAAACCATATCTGCATGTTTATCGCTTAAGATTTGTTCAGCGATTCCAGGCATATTAATTCGGTTAGTCGTAATCAAAGGAATATTGACCTGCCCCATTAATCGTTTGGTGACCCAACTAAATCCTCCTCTTGGAACCATGGTGGCAATCGTAGGTACTCTAGCTTCATGCCATCCAATTCCAGTATTAATAATTGTAGCTCCTGCTTCTTCAATTTTTTTTGCTAAATAAACAACTTCATCCCAAGTACTACCATCATCAACTAAATCAAGCATGGATAATCGATAAATAATGATAAAATCTGTACCAACGAGTTCTCGAGTTCTTTTGATAATTGCTAAAGGTAATTTAATTCTATTCTCGTATGAACCTCCCCATTCGTCTTCTCTTTTATTCGTTTTCTTAACGATAAATTGATTAATCAAATATCCTTCTGAGCCCATTACTTCTACACCATCATAACCTGCTTGCTTCGCCAATGCTGCACATTTTGCATAATCTTCTATGGTACGTTCAATATCTTCTTCTGTCATTTCCCTTGGAGGAAATGGAGTAATGGGAGATTTAATCGCTGTAGGTGCTACAGATTCTGTACTATATGCATAACGTCCAGTATGAAGAATTTGCATACAAATTTTGCCTCCATTCTCATGAACAGCTTTAGTGATCACTTTATGATGATTCACTTCTTCTTTTGTTGTTAATTTAGCTCCTCCTTGAAAAACTGCCCCTTCTGTATTAGGCGCTACACCTCCAGTAACGATTAGACTTACGCCACCTTGTGCTCTTTCGGCATAAAATGCAGCTAAACGCTCTATACCTCCTGGCAATTCTTCTAATCCTGTATGCATAGAACCCATCAAAACTCGGTTCTTTAATGTAGTAAACCCTAAATCTAATGGGGCTAATAAATTCGGAAATTGAGACATAAATTATTTATTATTTTTAAAATGGGAGAATGAATTAATATAACAACAAGAGATTAAGACAGTTTAAATAAAAAAGGATTAAGATTTCTTTACAAATTTTGTCAAAATAACTATTTGTTGTCCATCAACTTTACCTTCAATATGTTCAGCATTATCATGAACTAGGCGAATCCTTCGTACTGACGTGCCTCTTTTAGCAACAAAACTGGTTCCTTTTACATTTAAATCTTTTATGATAACAACAGTATCACCGCTATGAAGAACAACACCATTACTATCTTTATGAATCACAGTATTATCAACAGCTCCTTGCTGAGCCCATTCCATCGTTTGGTCTTCTAGATACATCATGCCTAATAAATCTTGAGCCCAAGAAGATGCACCTAGACGATTTAACATCCTATAAGACATAACTTGAACAGCAGGAATAGTACTCCAGATACTATCGTTTAAACACCTCCAATGATTCTCATTCATTTCTTCTGAACGATCAATTTGATTTAAACAGGTGGTACAAATAGCAATTTGATTTTCAACATTATCATTAGATTTAGGAGGTACAGTATAACCAGATACGTTTTCACTATTACCACAAAGTTCGCATTTAGATTCACATCTTTCTAACAATTCTGTTGAAATGGTCATATTGTTATTTGTTTTAAATTGACAAAGGTAAATTATATTAGACAATAGTTAAAAAAGTATCGAGAATTCAATTGTTTGTTTATTATCCTTTGAAATAATACTAAAATCTGTCCTCCGATTATCATTTTAATTTATCTTTAGCATTATACTTATAGACTTTAATTAAAAATCATATGAAGAAATATTCTACATACTCTTTACTCCTATCCTTTTTCATCATATTTCTTAATTCTTCTTTGTTTGCACAAGATTCAAAAGATTGGATGGATAAGAAACTAGATTTTAATTCATTTGCTCAATTAAATGAACAGGTTTCGAAAGCGCAAGTCTTCACCATTCAAAAGGAATGGCTTGAAAAAATGAATCAAGACAGACCCGAAATCTTAGAATTATCTATTCCTATATCAGAAGATGAGGATTTATTGCTGAAATTAAATTCTCAACAACTATTTACTGAAGATTATCAAATTAAAACTTCTGCAGGTACATCTGTTGAATACAACAAAGGAGCGTATTACAATGGCTTTGTTAAAAATAATATCAAATCAATGGCTGCCATTAGTTTTTTTGAAAATGACATCATTGGCGTTTTCGCAACTTTAGAAAAAGGAAACTTTGTTATTGGTAAACTAGAAAACGAAAAAGTTGGAGAACAAGATGTTTATGTGATCTATAATGAACGAGATTTATTAATTTCATTACATAGCGAATGTGGTACAGCTGATGATCTTAATCACACTGAAAACTTTCCTTTACCTGAATCTCCTTTTAGAGAAGCCGAAGAAATTTTCCTAGAATTCTGTACCAAAGTAAATATGTACTTAGAAACAGATTATCAATATTATACTAAATTAAGTTTTAATGAAGAAAATGTTGTGAATCATATTTCTGGGCTATACAATGTTGTTCGAGAACTTTACAGAAATGAAGGAATCGGTTTAGAAATTTCTGAAATTTTCATTTGGACTGAACCCGATGATTATTCACCAAATTTTGATGCTTTAAGTGAATTCAGAGTGCTTCGTTCCAGTACAGGATTTAATGGTGATCTCGCTCAACTACATTCGGGTGGTTTAGTAAATTCTGGTGGAGTTGCATATCTAAATGGATTGTGCAACCTTCCTTATTCTTACTGTCAAACCTATTTATCATATAATCAACTTCCAACCTATTCATGGGATGTAAATGTAACAGCGCATGAATTAGGTCATAATTTTGGATCTCCACATACCCATAGTTGTGTATGGAATGGAAACAATACTGTTATAGATGGTTGTACTGCAATTGAAGGAAGTTGCCCAGATGGACCAATTCCTTCTGATGGTGGAACAACAATGAGTTATTGTCATTTACAAAATGTAGGAATAAATATGGCTAAGGGATTTGGTCCTCAACCTAGTGCCCGCATATATAATTATACCAGCACTGCCTTTTGCTTAGGTAGCGGATCTGGTAGTCCTTTATGTATTGAATTGGTTTACCAAAATGTTTCTTGTAATGGAGCGCAAGATGGTAGAATTGAAGTTTTGAATGATAATCTTTCTACAATTACTTGGGATGATGGTACAAGTAACACATCTATTGAAAATCTAAATGAAGGGATTTATGGTGTTACCGTAACAGATGCTTCTGGAACCAGCGCTGAAGGTGATGTAGAGATTGTAGAACCTGGAGGAATGGAACTGGATCCATTTGTGACAAATGCTACAAATGAAACAACTGCTGATGGTTCCGCTTTCATTTATCTTATTGGAGGAACACCTCCTTTCGAAATCATTTGGCCAAATGGTTTCGTAGGGACATACCAAGGAAATTTGTTACCTGGTACATACAACATAGAAGTTGTAGATGGTTCTGGTTGTTCATTTTTTGGAGATTTAATTATTGGTAATAAAGATGAAGTTGATCCCGTTGACCCCATTGATCCTGTTGATCCAGATTTTGTAGGATTTCGTGCCTTCCCTAATCCTAACGGAGATGGATTATTTACTTTAGAAGTAGGCCACAACAATGTGGAAAAAACTGAAATAGACATTTTTAACGAGTTAGGGCAACAAGTCATTAATGGATATTCTTTAACTGAAAAATATTTCGCCCATGATTTTAATGTGCCCCATTGGGCTAATGGAACATATTTCATACGTATACGATATAAAGATGAATGTGAAATAATTAAATTTATTATGGCTCAGTAAATAAAGCTTCATTATTTTAAAATAATTAAAAAAC
>JAHDFV010000254.1 GCA_020627985.1 Saprospiraceae bacterium | reverse complement strand
CAAAATCACCTATTTTCATTTCTTTTATTTTCCCCATATCATTCCCTATAAAGGGTACTCCATCCTTTTGCAAAAAACAATCTTCTTGACGCAAATCAATTCGGTTACTAAAATCTAAGGGTAATTCATCTGCAGCAAAAAAGAAAAACAATTTAGATGTTGCTCAATCAGGCATATAAATTCCCTGATCTTTTTGCGAAATCCCATATTCTTTTTGATCCGAAATTGTACCAGTATATTCTGAAGATCCTTCTAAAATTGTTTCTCTAAATCCCACTCCACTTTCTCCAAAAGAAATTACTTCCAATGATATTTTTTCATCAGGAAGAATTTGAAAATCATCATCAAAATTATTGCAGTTGGTTGTATATTTTACATAAATAGATTTTTGACCTATTTTTAAATTCGATAAATTAACTCCTGGATCGTTTACAAAATTAATGATATCATCTTCTGTACAAGAAAAAAAACAAGAGATCATTAAAATATAAAATATTAAATTTTTCATTTCATTTTATTCTTCTAACAATAACCAACCTTCAACGAAATTGTCACCAAAAAAAGAATCGATATAAACAGTATGCGAACAATGTAATTTAGTATTATCATAAATTAAATAAGCATCCAATTCAAAATTAGGGACACAAGACATAGCTGTTTTTCCTTTAAAATCAAATTCACCAATTTTCATTTCTTGTATTTCTCCGATATCATTTCCAATAAATGGAGAATCTCCTTGATGCATTAAACAACCATTTTGATATAAATCTACTCGATTTAAATAACTGGTTGGTAATAGATCAGCTCCAAAAAAAAAGAACAATCTAGATTCTGATCGATTAGGCATATAAACACCATTGACCCATTGTTCTATTTTGTATTCGGTAATATCATCTTCAGTACCTGTATAATAAGAAGAACCTTCTAATACAGTTTCCCTAAAACCCAATCCTTCTTCAAAGGAAATAACCTCTAATGAAATTTTATCATTTTCAACGATATTAAAAGCGCCTTCGAAATTATCACAATTCGTATTGTATTTTACATACAAGGATTTTTGTCCTATACGCAAATTAGACAAGTTCACTTCTGTATCATCTACAGGTAATATTCTAGGTTCATCTTCTTTACAAGAAAATAAAATTAAGGGGATAATTAAAAAGATCCAATTTTTCATTTTTTATGGTTTTATGTATTAAAAATGTTCTACACATTTAAAGACGACCATAAAATTAAAAATGGTTGGGTATGATTATTTTTTTCTTCTTTTCCGAATCATACCTTCTTGTACAACGGATGCCACTAGATCACCTTCTGGTGTAAAGAAATTACCTCGAGTAAAGCCTCTCGCATTAGAAGAACTCGGAGAATCAATTGCGTATAATAACCATTCGTCTGCTCTAAATTCTCGATGAAACCACATAGCATGATCTAAACTCGCCATTTGTAATTGAGGCATATTCACTTCGTGTTGATGCGGTAAAATTGAAGTCGATAATAAATTATAATCTGAAGCATATGCCAAAACTTTTTGATGATCTCTAATATCATCATTCATTTTGCCTCTGGCTCTAATCCATACATTCCTAAAAGGGGGTAAACTTTCAGGTTTAAAATAATCAAAAATTTCTACTGGTCGAAACTCAATAGGTCTAGGAATTTCTAAAAACTTACGAAGAGATTTTGGAATAAATTCTTTGTATTGTTCTCCAATAATTCGATCATCTACTAATGTATCTGGAGCGGGAACATCTTTTGGCATTTCCATTTGATGACTTAATCCTTCTTGCCTCAATTGAAATGATGCAGATGAATTAAATATCGCTTTACCATTTTGTATGGCTACAATTCTTCTAGTCGTAAAACTTCCACCATCTCTAATTCGTTCTACTTCAAATACAACAGGTTTGGTTAAGTCTCCTGGTAAAATAAAATAACCATGAAATGAATGAGCAATCCTATCTGTTGGAACTGTATGAGATGCAGCATGTAATGCTTGAGCTAATATTTGTCCTCCAAATATATGAGGACTACCTACATCATGACTTTGACCTCTAAAAATATTATTTTCTATTTGTTCTAATGCCGTTTGTTCTAATAAAGCCTTTACATTTTCCATAATGAGATATTCATTCTTATTCAAGAGAAAGATTACAAATGTAATCATCCATATTTTAAAATAACAATCCTCATTACAACAAGGTTTATTTTAAAACTCATCCTTATTTTAAAAAAGGATATTTTATAGTAATATTTATCTAAAAAAATTACTTTTGTCGCTCACCAAAAAATTTAGAAATGAAAAATCTTTTACTTTTTATTTTATTATGCTTTCAGGTAAGTGTAAATGCGCAAACCGTTATTGAGGCACAAAATATTACTTCAGATGCGGGTATTTTTAACAGCAATGCACCTGTTACTAATTTAGGTTTGGATGTAAATGCGCAAACCACTAGCGCAACAGAATTTCCTTTTGCTCCTGGTTCTGGTATTGCTACAGGAATAGGATACATAAGTTCACTTGGCGTTAATTCTGGAACAATAACACATACTTTTGCAAATGCAACTTCTGTTTCACAAGTTTTACTTTGGAATGCGTATTTTAGCTTTGAATTAAATCACAGCTCTAATGAAGTTTTATTAACTTTTCGTAATGAAATGGGATCTGTTATTGCAACTGAAAATGTAACTTTTCTTCAAGCAACTTCCGATAATTTATTACCTGAAGTAATAGATCTCTCAACAGAGATAACAGGCGTAAAAGAAATCGATTTCCAAATCATTAATTTGCATGGAGGAAATGACATTAGCCTTCGTAGATTAGCTTATGCAGGAAATGGATTAATAAATGTTTCTACTAATGACCCGATTAAAGCGGATTACACCACTATTGTCTCTCCGAATCCAGCAACAAATAGTGTCAATATTCCTTTAGCTAATATTTCTAAAGTTAGTATGATTGATATTACAGGAAGATTAGTCAATACTAATTTAACTTCCTTTACTGATCATGCCCAATTATCTTGGAATGCTATTGAACCAGGAGTTTATTATTTAAATATTTTTGCAGATGAAGGACATTACAGTTCTCGAATTGTAGTGCTTTCTCATTAAAAAATAAATATTGAAAATTTGAATTGAATTGAACGATGTTCAATTCAATTCAAATTTAGCTTTCTTCCACATTACGCAAATTTTTAGCTTTATTTCCCTTTAAATTTTCACATCGAAATAAAACATTAAACTCCTTGACTAAGGTAACCTTCAATTATTGTTGCCAATAAACTAATCAAAGCATAAATTAATGCTAAGCTCATAAACTTACGAATAGCTAACTCCACTTCTGGACGAAATGAATCTCTTCTTTGCTCTCTGGCTAATAATACAAATGCTTGAATTAACACGATAGCGCTCAATCCTAAGACTCCATAATCCAAATAGGTAATAAATTTTAATAATTCCATTTTACTGATTTAACGGATGAAGTTGTATATGATTTAACAACTTCAGTATGATTAATTGTAATGAGGTCTTAGACTATATTATATTTATGGTTAAAACATCATCATTTAATGAATACAACACAAAAAGTTGAAAATAAATTCAACAATTTGTTTAAATTTTCACCCGAATTAGTGATAAAATCACCAGGAAGGGTAAATTTAATCGGTGAACACACTGATTATAATGACGGATGGGTTCTTCCTGCGGCTATCAATAAATGTTCTACCGTTCTACTTCGAAAAAATGAATTAGACCATTCGAGAGCTTTTGCCTATGACTTAGATCAACAATTTCATTTTAGGATGGAAGATCAACAAAAGCATGAAGGTTGGGAATCTTTCATCCTAGGAGTTACAATGGAAATGAAAGCAAAAGGAGCAGTCCTTAAAAATTTTGATGTTTTAATCACAGGTGAAGTTCCTTTTGGAGCGGGTATGTCATCTTCCGCTTCTATAGAATGTGCTTTAGCCTTTGGATTAAATGAATTATTTGATTGTGGTTTCAATCGTAAAGAATTGGCATTTATTACACAAATGGCTGAACATCATTTTGTTGGTGTTAAGTGTGGAATCATGGATCAATTCACAAGTTTATTAGGAAAAGATCAACATTGTTTATATTTAGATTGCAAGACCTTATCTTTTGATCTTATTCCTTTGGATTTAAAAGAATATCAACTTTTATTATGTAATACTAATGTTTCTCATTCTTTGGCTAGTTCTGAATACAATGTCAGAAGAAGCCAATGTGAACAAGGAGTTGAATATCTTCAATCTTTTTATCCGAACATCGATTCTTTGAGGGATGTTTCTGAAGAAATATTAGAACGACATAAAAAGGAAATAGATCCAATTATTTTTCAACGCTGTTTATATGTGGTACAAGAAAATAAAAGAGTAGGCTTATCTGTAGAAGCTTTGCAAAAAGGAGATATACGCGCTTTAGGATCTTATATGTATCAATCTCATAAGGGATTAAGTAAAATGTATGAAGTGAGTTGTAAAGAATTAGATTTTCTTGTTGAACAAACAGAAATGAATGAATATATTTTAGGGAGTAGAATGATGGGCGGCGGTTTTGGAGGATGTACCATTAATATTATTCATAAAAATAATGTTGAGGACTTTATTCAAAAAGTATCTCCTTTATATCAACAAACATTTAATAAAAGTTTGACACCATATCTGGTAGAATTAGGTGATGGGGCTCGTATCTGTAAATAAATTAGAATGACGAATCAAGAATTAATTGAAAAATTTTATTCCTCGTTTGCACAAGGAAATGTTATTGGCATGATTGAATGTTACCATGATCAAATTACTTTTAAAGATCCCGCTTTTGGAGAATTAAAAGGAGAACGTGCCAAAGCCATGTGGAAAATGTTATTAAGTAGAGGCAACTCAGAAATAGAATTCAATAATGTTCAAGCTAATGAAAAAACAGGTAGTGCCAATTGGAAAGCTACTTATTATTATGGTCCTAAAAAAAGAAAAGTCATCAATCATATTTCAGCACAATTTGAATTCAAGGATGGAAGAATTATATCTCATGTTGATGATTTTAATTTATGGAAATGGACGCAACAAGCTTTAGGTACAAGCGGATTTTTAATGGGTTGGTCTTCTTTTATGAAAAAGAAAATTAATCAAAAAACAAATCATTTATTAGATAAATTCATGAAAAAATAAATCAATATTTATTTATTTCATTACTACTATATAGCATTTTTCCTATTGTAAGAAAGGGTTGAATATTATTTTATAAAAACCATGGAGTATCTTCTAACACAGTATGGAGTTTAAAATCATTTTCCTTACCATCATTAAAGGCAAAAGTTAGATAGGCAATATCTCTGGCATATTTAATAGTAATAGGTTCAGTTGTTATTGAAGATGTGGAAGACCAATTGAGTTTCGTGAGATTGAGTAATTGAACTGCGATTGATCTTAAATCAACAGAAACCTTACCTTTTGGAGAATACATCCATGCAGTAGCTTCTAGTGGTTTGGGAGTACCCAAAGTCTTTCCATACTTATTAAAGCCTGTAGTAGATAATAAAAGTTGGTTTTTTCCTATTTTAACATAACTTCC
>JAHDFV010000253.1 GCA_020627985.1 Saprospiraceae bacterium | reverse complement strand
AAATTACCTAGTTTTAAATTACCATTATTAGTGCAATTATTTTCAAAAGGAGGAGCTAATTTAACAACCCAATAATCTCCAGACCCCCTAGAATCTTCACTTTTATCTCCAGTAGAACTTGAATAACTAAAACCTGAAAGCATATAGTTTCCAGATGCTGTTTCATATATAGATGCTGGAGAATCTCCAAAAGAACCTCCAATCATCGCAGACCATTCGATATTAGCAGCTTCATCAAGTTTTACAACCCAATAATCATTATTACCATTACCACCACTAGAATTAGAAATAGATAATACAGCGAATCCACCATCAGAAGTAGGTGTAATTGCTCTAGATTCAGTAGATGTATTCTTAATTGTTTTATCCCATTCAATAACTCCCGAAAGATCAACTTTTACTATCCATCCTGCATTGCTAGATGAAAATTCTGTTTTATCTCCACTTATACCAGATCTTGATTTCCCACACATGATAAAACCTCCTTCTACTGTTTCTTCAATATGGTGTAATATTTCTTCTTCGTCCCCTCCTATTGTGTTATCCCATTGATATGTACCTGATGAATTAAGTTTTACAATCCAGTAATCATAGTCCCCAATCGAATTTTCAGTTTTTTGGCCACTAATATCAGAAATACTTCTACCTCCAGCTAAATATCCACCATCAGAAGTAGAAATTATTTTTGCTACTAAATCATTACCTGTTCCACCAATTGTTTTATCCCAGACTACCCCTCCAGTCGAATTTATTTTTACGATCCAATAATCACTAGCCCCTATTACATTTTCAGATTTATCTCCACTAATTGTAGAGCTACTACTACCTGCTAGGATATAACCTCCATCAGATGTTAAATCTATATCATTCAATTGATCACTACCTGTTCCTCCTATGGATCTATCCCATTGAATAGAACCATTACTATCTATTTTAATAACCCAATAATCATTATTTCCATTTGTATCTTCAGATTTTTCACCTTCAATACCTCCATTAGTATAACCTGCTAAAATATATCCACCATCTGGAGTTTCTCTTATTGCTCTTAAGTGATCATGTCCAGAAGTGCCGTATGCTTTTTCCCATAGCAGATTTCCATCTCCATCTAATTTAACGACCCAATAATCTCGAGCTCCTCTACTAGCATCAGAACGTTCACCAGATGCTGTAGATTGACTTGATCCCCCCATAATACTTCCACCATCTGATGTTTGAATCATATATGGTAAATCTTCTAGACCATCTCCGCCAATGGTTTTGTCCCAAATGACGGTAGGTGCTTGACTACAAAGGAAAAATCCAAAATCCACTGTTAGGTTCGTGTTATTATCAGAATCGCCGTCATTTATCGGTTCATCTGTTAGCGATAAGGTGATTACTCCACTAGATATATCATTACCCATGAATTGTCCTTCTGTATCATTATTTACATTATCATCAGGATCCGTTGTTGTAATTCCTGTACTAATATTATGTTCTGCTAATTTTCCTGTGACAATATCATAATTAGATTCTGGAATAAGTACAAGATAATCTCCTGGTAAAATACCTGTAAATAGATATTTCCCAAGACCATCAGTTACTACATCATCAATGAGTAAATCACCTGAAGAATAGTTATTACTGGCGTCAGTGTCTTCATAAAGTTGTAACAAAATATTTGACATAGGAATATCAGATCCATCAAAAACACCATTATCAGATGAAGTTTCAACCCAAACTAAATCACCTAATGATAAAGTAGGAGGATTGTAAAATCCAAAATCTATTGTTAAGTTTCCATTATTATCATCACCATCATTAATAGGTTCACCACCAGTAGATAAAGTAAGTACATCAGAAGCAAGCCCGTTTACTTTGAATGAATTATCAGCTTGACCATGATGTTGATTGTCTGTATCGGAATTAGAGCTAATCCCAGTTACAGGTGTAGGGAAATATCCATCCAAAGCCTCACCAGCATCAAATTGTGTACTTGGTATAAGGATAAAATAGTCTCCATCACCTACATTATCAAAAAGATAATTACCACTAGGGTCTGTTGTTGTTTCAGAATAAATGCCGTCATCAGTTCCTGGTTCAAATATTCCATCTCCATCATCAGAATATAACTGAACTATAGTATTTGAAATTCCTGATTCATTTGAATCTTTTATACCGTCTTCATTTGTATCTAGCCAAACAAGATTTCCTATTCTTCCATCCCCTCTATCACAGAACGTTTGACCAATTAAAGCGATGTCATCTAATCTAAAAAAGGGATGACCAGAAGAATTATTCCAAAAACGAATTTCAAATGTTATAGTTTTACCTGACCAGTTAATAGTATTTACTCCCGAAAAAGGTACATAAAATTTATTCCATAACTCAGCATTTTCTAGTTTGTCGGATGAAAATAAAACAGGACCAGTAATATCTCCTTCATGAGCTATTACTCTAAAATCTGCTGTTGAGTTTAGCTGAAATAGTCCACTCATATTTACTTGACCAGCCTCAAAATATAGACCCGAAATATTAGGTTCAGCATCAGCTGAAAAATGAAAAGAAATAGAAAAATTATTTATTACTTCATTAGGGTTGTTTGAAGCAACAGTTTCAGTTGCGTTTACTTGTGGGAAACATCTTGCGTTTACCCCTCCATCATAACTTGGATCTAAATTAATTGATCCTGTACTTTCAACTTCCATTATAGGAACATGAGGATCAGGTCCTCCAACACTAGGAGATGTCATCCCTACATATGTGATACAATCGAGGGTAGCAGCATTTCTATAAATACCATCATTTAAACCGTTTTCAAATGTATGAGCATACAGAAAATTGTTTTGATAAAATGAATTTTGTGAAAATGAATAGAAACTAAAAAATAAAAAAACAAAAGTGTAGATTAATTTTCTCATTATAAATGTTTTTAATAAGGCTGTGTAATTCAAACATTTATTGCAGAAAATATGCCATTTTAAAAAAGGTAAATTAATTTTAATTTTTGTGACAAGGAAATAATTTTGTATGTGATTTTTGTTAAGATGTAATGCATTAATAAACAAAAGATATTGTTTATTTGCTACGAAAGATATTCTTAAAAAAGAATATAAATTTTATTACTAATGTTATTATAATAAGGAATAAACTTCCTTTTAATCTTTAAGATTGTAAATAGAACAATTTTTGAATAAGTAATTAATGACATTTAAAATAATCAAAAGCTTCTAGGCAGTCATTACATTTATATAATGACTTACAAGCCGTAGAACCGAATTGACTAATCATTTTTGTATCATTTGAATCACAGATAGGGCAGCAAACTAATTTTTCTTCTTCAAGTAAGGATAGTTTATCCACTGTGGAAGAAACAGGCGGAGCAATACCGAATTCTTTTAATTTCTTTTTACCATTTTCGGTCATCCAATCTGTAGTCCATGCAGGGGAGAGCACTGATTTTATTTTTGCTTCAATACCATTTTCTTGCAAGACTGCTTTAATATTGACAGCAATCATATCCATGGCAGGACAACCCGTATAAGTGGGAGTAATAACAATAGTAATTAATTCATGATTAAATTCAACATCTCTCACAATTCCTAAATCCATAATAGAAAGTGCAGGTACTTCTGGATCAGGTACTTGTTCTAATAAATTAAAAATTAAATCTTTATTAATGTCCAATGAATTAACTGTTTAAAATAAATTAATGTAACCCAAAAAATAGAATTTCGTTTGAGATTATGTTCACTGTTCACTGTGTTACCATTCCATATTTGGATAAGTTCTTTGCATCCATTGTAATTCGGATAAAATAAAACCTAAATGTTCAGTATGATTTCCTTTTTTACCTCCAGTTTGATTCCAGGTGGATTCAGGTATTTTAATTGTTGCTACTGTTAAAACCTCTTTTATTTTATCAAAAAACAATGGTCGAATTAAATCTAAATCTACTCCTATATTTAATGAAACCATATCTTCATCAATTTCATTCTTTTCGCATAATTCTCCCACATACATCCATATGTCATCTACCGCATTTTGCATTTTTTGATGACTTTCTTCAGTTCCATCTCCTAATCGTTTGATCCAGTCTGAACTGAAGCGTAAATGATATTTTACTTCTTTTAAAGACTTTGTTGCAATTGCGGCTAATTGCTCATCTTTAGAATCTTTTAATTGATCTAAAAATAAAAAATGAAATGCATCAAAAAAGAATTGACGAGCCATGGTGTATGCAAAATCTTCATTGGGTTGTTCCACTAATAAAACATTTTTAAATTCTCTGACATCACGTAGCATCGCTAAATCATCTTCTGTTCTTCCTGCTTCTTCAATTTCAGCGGCGTATTGAAAATAATTTCTAGTCTGCCCTAAAAGATCTAAAGCAATATTCGTTAAAGCCATGTCGACTTCTAAGATTGGACCATGTCCACACCATTCGGATAAACGATGTCCAAGGATTAATGAATTATCTCCTAATTGCAATAAATAATTAAATAGATTTTTATTTTTCATTATGATGTGGAATTTGATTGTATTCTTTTTCTAAAATAGCGAGACAATCTTTTATCATGTCTAATGCTTTGTCAATTGTTTTCTTTTTGGTTCTAAAAGAAAGAATAGCCATTCTAATAACATATTGATTATTAATGGTCGAAGAACTTAAAAATATTCTTCCATCTGCATGAATTAATTTCATTAATTTTTCATTGAAAATATTGGCATTCATTTCATCAGTTGGATACCAAAAATAGCTAACGGATAAATCAGGAGTTGGGCCAATATTAAATCCCAATTCTACTAATTTTTCTCTAAAATATTGCGTTAATAAAATCTTTTCTTTTAAGCAGGCGATAAATGGTTTAATGCCATGTAACTGTATCGGTAACCATAATCGTAAACCTCTAAAGTGTTTTGTTAATTCAGGGGATAATTCCGCTGGACTCATGGATATATCTGTTCCAACAGTATCTTGCATATAACTGGCAGTATAATGATGCGAATGTAAAACGGCTTCTTTATTTTTAACTAAGACTGCTCCAGTTCCGTAAGGCAAAAATAAACCTTTATGCGGATCAATCACTAAAGAATCGGCTAATTCAATTCCTGTAAATAAATGTTTTTTATCTTCAACTAAAATAAAAAAACCACCATAGGCGCCATCCACATGATACCATAAATTATTTTTTTTCGCAATATTTCCAATCGGTAATAATGGGTCAACGGCTCCCGTGTCTGTTGTACCTGCCGAAGCAATCACCATAAATGGATTTAATCCTTTACTTTTATCTTTTTCTATTTGATCTTCTAGAAAATCAATTTTTACTTTATGATTATCATCTAATTCTAAGTAACGAAGAATAATATCATTTAATCCAATTATTCGTAAAGCCTTATCAATACAATGATGTGTTTGTGGACTTAAATAAATAACACTTTTTTTTATAATTTCTCCTTTAATTCCATATTGATCTCTAGCAGAAGTTAGTGCAATTAAATTAGCGATTGATCCACCAGAAGTTAAATTGCCTACAGCTGTTTTAGGGAAATTAAAAATATCTTTAAACCAATCTATCACTTCATTTTCTATCGTAACCGCTCCTGGAGATCCATA
>JAHDFV010000252.1 GCA_020627985.1 Saprospiraceae bacterium | reverse complement strand
ATTAGATTAGAAAAGTAAATTTTGAATCATGAAAAAGATCCTCTTTTTATGGAGTATTGTAGTTATTCTTTTTTCTTGTAAAGGACAGAATCGTGTGAATCATAATAATGAAGAAAATAGTAAGAATGCTATTGGAAAACGGATATTTGAGCTGACTAAAAAAGCTCCAATTATATTTCATGATAGTAAGAATAATTATTGGTTTGGAGGTGATGGAGTGATTCGTTTTGATGGTAAAGAATTCATTCAATTTACAACAAAAGACGGTTTATATAGCAATGGAATTAGAGGAATTCAAGAGGATTCTTTAGGGAATATTTATTTTGATACAGAGAAAGGAATTAATAAATTTAATGGAAAAACTATAGAAAAAATAGAATTCAATTATACATCAGATGCAAAATGGAAATTAGAGGCAAATGATTTGTGGTTTATGGGAGATTGGAATAAAAATGGAGTGTATCGCTATGATGGGAAAGAATTGTATCATTTAAAATTGCCTCAACATATATTAGAAGAAGAATTTTATACAAATAACCCAAATGTTACATATAGTCCTTACTCAGTTTATACCATAACAAAAGATAGTAAAGGAAATATTTGGATAGGAACAGGAACATTTGGAGCTTGTTTTTTTGATGGACAAAAAATTACATGGATATCAGAAAGAGAAATGACTGAAATGGATTCTGGACCATCAATGGGCGTTCGTTCTATACTAGAAGATCATGAAGGCAATTTTTGGTTCAATAGTAATATGAATCATAAATATAAATTGCTTCCAAATAATGGTTTATCACAAAGAGGAGCATTAACATATCAAAAATTAGAAGGGATAGATACTGCTCAAGAAGAGGATTTAGAAAATTATTTTATGTCAATTGTACAAGGGAATGATGGAGATATTTGGATGACACGATATGAAGGAGAAGTATGGAGATACAATGGAAAAGAATTAATTTCTTATTCTATTAAACATCATAATATTAAGGCTTTAATTTTTTCAATATATAAAGATAATCAGGGAGTTATTTGGCTTGGAACACATAATTTAGGTGCCTTGAAATTTAGTGGAACAAGATTTGAGCCATTTAGATTAAATCATTAATTCTATACCTCAATGCAATTTCTGATGAGGTATTGATATTCTATAACCAACGATTAGGCATCATTTTGTCGTCTTGATAACTAGAAGGAGTTTAAATTTTCTTAAAAACAATGATATAATATATTATATGGATTAATGAATGTAGTTTTACATCCTTATTATGAAATAACATGGAAGCAAAGCAAGTTGATCTTTTAGTACGAAATGGTAAAAAAATAAAAAAGAATATTTTACAATTCATTGATAAAATATTTTTAAGTTTAGTATTGATAATATTCATTCAAATGCCTTTATATTCTACTCATTTCATGGGTGGAGATATATCTTATGAGTGTTTAGGAGGTAACCAATATTTAATTCGATTGAATGTTTTTAGAGATTGTAATGGAACAACATTTGAACCCAATCTCCCTCTTACTATTTTTTCTAGTGAATGCAATTATACCTTAAATGATGCCATTGGGATAGAACCTAATTATCCTATTGTGATTACTCCTCTTTGTGATCAAGAAATAGATTTATGTGATTCAGATGATGGAGTTTATGGAGTACAATATTATAGGTATGAATACATCATTACTTTAGCACCAGGTTGTTCTGATTATCAAATAGGTTTTGCTGATTGTTGTAGAAATTCGGCTATCTCTACTATTAATATGCCCAATAACGAATCGTTTTATATTGGAGCATTGCTCAATACACAAGATGCTTCTTGTAATTCTTCTCCTGTTTTCAATAATAATCCAACGCCTTTTTCATGTGTAGGACAAGAAGTGAATTATAATCATGGGGTTACAGATCCCGATGGCGATGAATTGGTTTTTAGCTTGGTGAATTGTAATAGTGATTATGGAAGCAGTGTTAATTATCAGGCGGGTTTTTCAGGAACAACGCCACTTACAGCAGATAATATTAGTATAGATCCTAATACAGGTGCGATTTCATTTATTCCTACAGCATTACAAGTAGGAGTTTTATGTGTGCTTGTGGAAGAATATAGAAATGGAGTCAAGATTGGAGAGGTGGTTAGAGATATGCAATTTACCGTTTTAAATTGTGCTACCAATACCATCGATGAAAATATTCTACCTGTTTTATCTGGAATTGATGGTACAGCGGATGCTAATGGAGTTACTGGAGCATTTGAAACAGAAGTGTGTTTTGGCTTTGATTTTTGTTTTGATTTAGTAGGGTTTGATATGGATGGTCATAATTTAGAAATATCGTGGAATGAATCTATTGAAGATGCTACACTAGTTGTAAATAATAATGGAACACCTAATGCTAATGCACAATTTTGTTGGGCTCCTACTGTGGATGATATAGGAATTAATTTCTTTACGATTACTCTTATGGATGATGCTTGTGATATTAGAGGAATTAATACTTATACATTTAAAATTGAAGTAGGAAATGGAAGTCTTAATTATGATTTTACAGCTAGCCCTGTAACCTGTCATGGAGGAAATGATGGTTCAGCAACAGTTACTATTTTAGAAACATTAAATAATCCTACCTTTACTTGGCAAACAACACCTGAACAAACAGGATTAACCGCGAATAATTTAGCCGCAGGTTTTTATAATTTATTGGTAGAAGATTCTAGTATAGAATGTGGATATTCTTTTTTAGAAATTGAAATAACAGAACCAAATCCTATTGTAGTTGATACTTTAAATTATAGTAACGTATCATGTGGGGGATATAGCGATGGGCTAATTGAAGTAAATGTATCAGGAGATAATTCTCCTTTTAATTTGAATTGGTCAAATGCTATTACTAGCAATTTAAATGCAAATTTAATGGCAGGAACTTATACCTTAATTGTTACAGATAACGTAGGATGTACGCAAGAAAAAATATATGTCATTACCGAACCTACTCCCATTTATTTAGATACTATATTGAGTAATTATCATGGTTATCAAGTAAGCTGCCCAGAAGGAAACGATGGAATGGTAAATTTAATTCCCTTTGGTGGAACATCTCCTTACCAGTATAATTGGTCGAATGGAGAAATTACAGAAGATTTAGAAAATATAATGGCAGGTATTTATACATGTACCGTTACAGATATACAAGGTTGTATTGATTCGATTGTTGTTTCACTCGATCATCCGCCCGCTGTAATTTCAACTTTTAGTAGTACACCTATTTCTTGTTATGGAAATAATGATGGTACCATTATTATTGAAAATATAACGGGAGGTGTAGCTCCTTATTTTTGGTCGAGTACAGGAGATACTTTTCATCAAATAGATTCGTTTGAATATATAATTCCTAATCAAGGAGGAGGAGAAAATATAATTTATATTCAAGATGCAGATGCTTGTATTTCTACTGAAACGGTATATGTTGGTTTTCCAGATTCTTTAATCGTTGAAATTATTCCTTCAGATACATTGCTTCAATTAGGAGAAGAAATTTCAGTTTCATTTGTAACAAATTCAACAGATACTTATCAGTTTGAATGGAATTCATTGACTACAAATTTAGAATGTGATTCTTGTATGTCCTTTGTTCTTCAACCCTTGGAAACCACTTATTTGAATCTTCACTTAATTGAAGATACAAAAGGTTGTACCGCTTTTGCTGAAGGAATTGTTAGAATTAACAATGATATTCAAGTGTATGTTCCTAATGCTTTTTCTCCCAATGAAGATGGATTTAATGAACGCTTAACGGTATATGCAGAAACAACAGCTATTCAGCAAATTAATTCTTTTCAAGTTTTTGATAGATGGGGAGCATTAGTTTTTCAAAACCAAAATTTCTTACCTAATGATTTTCAAGAAGGCTGGGATGGACTAATTCATAATAAATTGGCTCCAGTAGGGGTGTATGTTTATACACTAGAAGTGGAATTAATTAATGGAGAAAAAAGAATGATTTCTGGAGATATTACTTTGTTAAGATAATTTTTAATCTTAACATTTTCTCTTAATATTTTTATTTTTTAACAAAAAATAAATACACATTTAAAATAAAGTTAAGTTCATTTAATTGTCTTGACTTTTTTCGTATTAAATAATAATTTAAGAAAAATTCAATCACATTCAAAATTATTATTCCAATGAAAAATGTTTACTTTTTATTTTTTGTACTTATATTATTTTCAAGTTGTCGAGATAGAGTGCCTATTGGTTTAGCTATTGACAATATTATTGTTGAACGATTTCCTGCCTTTAATTCAGATGGAGAAACATGGGATGGCACAAATAGTTCTTTTGAAAATAATCCTGATATATTTATTGCTTTTGGAGAAGGAAATCCATTAAATGAAACGGCTTGGATTTCTTCTCATTTTGCAAATGCAGAAGAAGGTCTTGAAATTACTTATCCTGTATTTGTAGAATTTTATAATATTCATGAAGAATATTCTTTAGCCTTATTTGATTTTGATTTAACAGAAAATCAATTGATGGCAAATCATTCTTTTATTCCAATAAATGAACACATTCATCGAAGACATAAAGGATTTAATTATGTTTATGGAAACTCTACTTTAAATTTAAGAGTAAGAATAGAAGGTACTTGGATTTATGATTGATAATTGTTTAAAGTGGTATTTTATCCAAAATGAAAAATGTTGTCATCTTTCATGTTTCTATTTTTCTGCCAATTTTAAAAGGATATTTTATAGTGTATCTAATAACTCAATAAACTATCGAATATCCTTCATGGCAGCAACTAGAGTCGTTTGAAATATCTAAAATTAAATGAAAGAGTTTGTTTATAAAACATAATTTTTAACGATTGAGCCAATTAACGAATGTACGAATCTTTTCATGCTCTAATAGTTTTTCAATAGTATTATATGTTCTACCCAATTCTTTTTCAGAAACAAAAATATGAATTTGTTTATGGCATTGTTTGCATAAATCAACAGTTTGAATCATTTGTTCCTTAGTGAAATTTTTTTTAAACCATTTATTTTTGTGCATCGTTCTAGGAATTAAATGATGTCTAGATGTTCTTTCTACTTCTCTTTTACACAATTCGCAATTTTTCATTTTTTATAATTTGTAATAAAATATAAGTAATTATTTTGAATAGTTACTTATAAAAGATTTATAAATATTTTTTGTTAGGAAGATAACAATTCATAGTTATCAATAATTCCATTTCTTGAATTTATCTTATATTTGGAGAATGAAATTAATTCAATAAACGTAATAAAAATAAATGGTGTATTCATTCATAAGAATAATAATATTTTGTTGTATTTCATTTTCTATTCAAGCTCAAACAATAGGATTAATTCAAAATACCAATCAAGTAGAAGATGGCTATGTTTTATTTTCTCCACTTTCTTATACAAGCACTTATTTAATTGATAATTGTGGTAAATTAATCCATGAATGGGAAAGCAATTATCCTCCAGGAATGGCAGCTTATTTATTAAATGATGGAACCTTATTAAGAACAGGAAAAACATCAGAACATTTTTTTACAGATAATAGAGGTGGGGGAGGAGTAATTGAAAAAATAGAT
>JAHDFV010000251.1 GCA_020627985.1 Saprospiraceae bacterium | reverse complement strand
CCAAGTTTGAGCAATTCCTTTTTGTAAACTTTTAATGATCATTGTTTCGATTAAATTAAAGAACTTGCAGTAACCATTGCACTTTCCATCCAGGTTAAAAAAGAAACAAACCATCTTCGAATTCCTGTAGGTTTGGGTTCTACCGTATAGCTATTATTAATTAAATTATAATCTAGGGGATTTTTTAAATTTGGATCTATTTCAACACTGGCAATCTCTTTTTCTTCTTGATAAGAATAATCAATTGAACGACTGATGCCGTCCCAATATTCCATTATTTCTGTACCATCATTGAATTTGATTTTTACTTCAACAGGTACTTGTATTTCACCATTTCGATATAAGATTACTTTAGATTGAATGATGTCTTTTTTATCATTTGTAGGAAATGTACATTCGGTAGTATTTTCAAAAAATCCAATGGGTTCTGGAATCACATAATTATTAATAGATGCCACAGAATAATCGCAAATATCAGTACCATAAATGAGTTGTTCTAAAAATAATTTAGTAGCATCAACGGTTTTTTTAGGCTCATTTTTAGCAACCACCTCATGAACAACATCTATAAAATCTGTTCGGCAAGGATGTTTAAATTTCCATTTCGAAAAGTAAGTTTTCATGATCTTTTTCATAGTAGATTCTCCTACAATTCCTTCAAGTGTCATGAGGCCTACTGCCGCTTTGCCATATACAATATCACCATAACTGCCATGCTTGAAATGATAACCAAAATCACTAAGTGGATTTACTTTGGGATTCGTTGTGCTCATAAATCGTCCTCTACGCAATTCTTTGGATGCAATTTTAATATCCATTGCATCAAAATTGACAACTCCTTCTGGATAATATTTATCTAATATTTTTGCTTCGTAATAAGAAGTAAATCCTTCATCCATCCAAGGTTCTTCTTGTTCATTGGAACCAATCATTTGCATGAAATATTGGTGTGTCAATTCATGTATGGTTAAAGTTTCGGTTGTTTTTATTCCTTCGGGTAAATCGCATAAAGTAGGAGAAGTAACTAATGTAGGATATTCCATAGCACCAGAAAATAATCCATGAAATGGAGGGCTAACAATGGTCAAAGTAGGGTAGGGATACTTTTCTATTTCTTCTTCGAAAAAATTTAAAGTGTTTTTTGCTGCTTGTAAAAATCGTTCTTTATTACAAACATGTTCAGGCATAATTAATAATTTAATCTCAACGCCTTTCCAATCTTCTTTTAATTCCATAAAACCAGGATGAGCCGTCCAAGCAAAATCAATTACATCTTCTGCTAAGTATGTTACTTTTTTTCGGTCTCCTTCTTTAGTTTCATTTAATACAAAACCACTTCCTCCTGTCAAGTATTCACTAGGTAGATCTATTTCAACTTCATAAACACCAAACTCTCCAAAATATTCGGTGGCTGGATGATATTGATGGCAATTCCATTGTCCTTCCGTAGCAAATCGACTACCTGCAGGTTCATACACGCCTAATTTGGGATACCATTGTACCATAAAAAAGAAATCTCGACTATAACCTGTTCTCGCTTTCGATTTAGGAATTTGAGAATGCCAATCCATGTCAAGGCTTACTTCATCATAAGGTAAAACGGGCTCTACTAATTTTACATCCAGCACAGTATGATCATCCTTATTCAAATTGTCTGGTTGGACATAATCAAATGTCAAAGAATTCCCTTTGGAATCTTTAATCTCTTTTACTTCAATCCATCCCCAAATTCCATTTTTAATTTCATCTTCTGGAATCGCTCTTGGTATAGCACTATAGCCTGTATTAAAAGTGGTTTTATTATTCTTAAAAGCATTGTAATACATATGAAAAGGAAGAGTCCAAATGGTATCAGACGAAGGATTCTTGAATGTTACCTTTTGTTGAGCATATACTTTTTTTTGATCAGTATCTAATTTTAATTGAATATTATAACTAGATGTTCGAGGAGAAAGAGGACTCGGGAAGCGTAGATCTTGGCTATTTGCCATGATCCAAATGAATAAAAGTATGCTGCTGAAAACAAATCTTCTCATGCCGCAAATTTACAATAAAACAAAGGAAAAATCTTGAATTAATGGATAATATCTATCCGTTTCATTTCTGCTTTGGGATCTGCTTGATTGGTTGACCATGTATGCGCAGTCATAAAGATGGCACCAGGTTCATTTAACTTTTTAATTTCATCAAATACATTAGAAGAAATATCATTCGTTTCCATTAAAGCTTTAAAATGAGTTGTTTTATTTTCTACCACAACCATTTCCCAACGTTGGATTTCGTTAACCGTTTCATATTCATTCCTTAGCGTAATACTGTCCAATTCATAAATTTGCTCAATCCGTAATGCCTTTTGCCAATAGGGTATCTCTTCTCCATTTCGATGTAGAATGATTTTATACTCTGATCCTTTAATGGGATTACGATCAAAATAATATTGTTTATACCATAGTAGAAAAAATATTATAGCTAATATTGGAAGGAATAAAATATATCGGAATTTGGATTGTGCCATCTTCAGATTAGGTTTTCTTTTTAGGAGGGTCTTCACCTTTTTTGGGCATTGGACCTCTTAAATGTATCACTAAGCCATTTAAGAAATTCCGCAAAATTTGGTCACCACAATCTACGTAACTTGGATGCGTTTCTTTTCGGAACAAATCATTCAATTGTCCTTTATTTACTTTAAAATCTACTAAGGCACAAATTTCAACAATATCTTCTGTTCTTAATTTTAGTGCAACTCTTAATTTCTTTAATATGTCATTATTGCTTAATCCCATATGGTAAAGATATAGCTTTTATTCTTATTCTATGGGTTAAGTTAATGATTAAACCAAAATAAATGTGAACAACAAAAAGGCTTGTACAATATATTTTCTCAAGCCTTTTTTAATTTAAATCTTATCAACTAAGACTTTGTAATTGGGATCTTCTAAAACATTTATATTAATGATTTCATCTGCATTTTTAAGCAATTGCTGACAATCTTTGCTCAAATGTTTTAAATGTACTTTTTTACCTACTTTAAGATATCGTTCTGTAATTTTATTTAATGCTTCAATTCCAGACATATCTACAACTCTACTTTCTTTGAAATCAATAATGACTTCATCAGGATCATTTAAAACATCAAATTTGCTATTAAAAATTGTTACAGAGCCGAAAAATAATGGGCCGTATATTTCATAATGTTTCACCCCATTTTCGTCAATAGATTTTCTAGCTCTAATTCTTTTCGCGTTATCCCAAGCAAATACTAATGCAGCTATAATTACACCTACAACTACAGCTAAAGCTAAATTATGAAGTACAGCGGTAACTAAAGTAACAACCACCATTACAAAAATATCAGATTTAGGCATTCGGTTGAAAGTTCTTAAACTTGCCCATTCGAATGTTCCAATAGCGACCATGATCATTAGTCCTGTTAGTGCAGCCATTGGCAAGCGTTCAATGAGCCCAGCACCAAACATGACGAAAATAAGTAAAGTTACCGATGCAACAATCCCTGATAATCTTGCTCTTGCACCATTGGAAACATTAATTAAACTCTGACCTAACATTGCACATCCTCCCATTCCAGAAAATATACCAGATAATATATTAGCGGTTCCTTGAGCAACGGCTTCTTTGTTTCCTCTTCCTCGAGTTTCAGTAATCTCGTCTATAATATTTAAGGTCAATAAACTTTCAATTAATCCAACACCTGCAACAATCGCTGCATAAGGAAAAATTAAAGCTAAAGTTTCAAAATTTAAGGGTACGTTAGGTATATGGAAAGGAGGAAATCCACCTTTTATCGAAGCAATATCTCCTACAGTTCTCGTATCAATTCCAAAGCCAATTACAATTCCAAAAACAGCTAGAATAGCTACTAAAGAAGAAGGAATAGCTTTGGTTAATTTGGGTAAACCCCAAATAATGAGCATGGTTAATACAACTAATCCTAGTAGAATATAGAGCGCTTGACCCGTTAACCAATCGCCATTCATGTCTTTAAATTGATCTAATTGAGACATAAATATGATAATAGCTAATCCATTTACAAATCCAAATATAACTGGATGCGGAACCAATCGCATTAATTTACCCAATTTAAGAAAACCTGCTGTTACTTGAAGTAATCCTGCTAAAACTACAGTGGCAAAAACATATTCAGGCCCATGTGATAAAGCTAATGAAGCAATAACAACAGCAACAGCACCTGTAGCTCCTGATATCATGCCTGGACGTCCTCCTAAAATAGAAGTAACTAAACCCATGACAAAGGCTGCATATAATCCTGTTAAGGGAGATAGCCCAGCAATCATGGCAAAGGCAACTGCCTCTGGTACAAGTGCTAAGGCAACCGTTAAACCAGATAAAACTTCGGTTTTATAATTTACTTTTTGAGAAAAATCAAATAAGTTTAAATACTTTTTCATAGAGAATTATTCTCCCTTAAATGAATGAATTCAATTAAAGAAATGATTAAAAGATATTGTGCTGATGAGTATTGGACTTAGAAAAAGTACAATGCTTTTGAGTTTAAAATCATTAGTAAAAGATGAATAAAATTTACGTTTACTAATGCTGATTTTTTTGAAGGCGCAAAGCTACTATTATTTAAATGATATTATAATAAAGGCTGAAAATGATGACCATCTTTTTTCAACGTTAACACTTAATAGTAGCTGAACAAAATAAATTTATTTCTAAATGAAGAATTAACTTTACTTCATTGTCTAAATGTTGATCTTCTCTAAGAGATCTTTTAAAAAATGAAACGAATTTTATAAAGTATTTATTTACAACACTTTTAACCTGCATTAGTGCCTTATCTTTTGCTCAGGATTTTTATGATATGAACACGATTCAAACGATTGAAATTACTTTTGCTGAAAGCAATTAGAATTGAATACACATAAAGATCATAAGTATGAAGTATACACGGATATTAAATTAAGTAACGTAGCAAAAGATCCTTCTTTTTTAAGAGAAGTACTTTCATACCAAATCCTGAGACAATATATGGATGCTCCATTATCAAATTATGCAAATGTGTATGTCAATGGAACATTAATAGGTTTATATAGTAACTCTGAATCTATTTCTAAAAAATTCGTAGATGATCGATTTGGCTCAAAGAAAAATACATTCGTAAAGTGTAATCCGCCAGCAGGTGCTGGACCAGGTCGTTATTTAATCGTATGGGCGGATAATGATGATGGAATACAAACGGGGCTTCATGCTAATTTTAAATTATCGTCAGCAGCAGAATCTTTGTATTTATCTGATCCTTCAGGTACATTAATTGGTGAAGTAAGTTTTTCGAATCAAGAAACGGATAATGCATATGCCAGATTTCCGAATGGAACAGGGAATTTCCAAGTATTAGCACCAACGTTTAATAGCGAAAATGTACAATCAACTTCTATTTATGAAATTGGGGATACTAAAATTAATATTTATCCAAACCCCGTTTCTTCGATTTTATATATTGAAGTAATTGGCGATTTAAATTTTGAGGCTAAAGTTTATAATCTAAATGGGCAGTTAATTTATACACAGCAAAATCAAAATTATTTAGAAGTATTAAATTTTGAAAATGGATTTTATTTTCTTGAAATTAATGAAGTGATTTAAGAACATAATGTTAATTTCTTTGCAAGCCATTGAAAAA
>JAHDFV010000250.1:2812-5728 GCA_020627985.1 Saprospiraceae bacterium | reverse complement strand
AATTGCATTAATACCAATCCAATAAAAAAGCTAAAGATATAAGAAAGTCCAAAAATTAAAATCATATTTCCTCCTGCTATCTTTTCTGGAGTCATATCAGCTTCTCTCATCCATGCCTTACCAAACACTTTATCATGATACCAAAAGAAACCTAAAAGTAAAGGAATTAAAGCTGCTCCAGCGATGACTAAAAAATTAATCTCTAACATGTTATTTTCATTTTGTTTCAACAAAAATAAAGAAAAATTAATCTGATATTAATGTCTAGTAGATTAAAAAAATAAAAGAGGCTTAGAAATTTTTCTAAGCCTCTTTTAATGAAGTGATTTAAAAACTAAAGTTAAAATGATTTGTAAGTGCTTGTAAAACAAGATGAAGCTCTTTTTGAGATTCATTCCCGATAGCTATCGGGATAGCTATGGATGGATAAAAAGCTGATACCGATAGCTATCGGTATTGTTTTTCAATGACTTGCAAAGAAATTAACATTATGTTCTTAAATCACTTCAATGTATAATACTATTTAGTAATTGTAATTTTCTCTCGATATTTCCATTCTCCAATATTCACTTCAATAAAATAAAATCCAGAAGTTAAATGATTTGTTTTAACTTGTATTTGATTATCAGAATCTGTTTGAATATCAGAATGTATAAGTTGTCCTGATACATTAAAAAATTGAATAATAACATCATCCTTTATATCACTTTCGAATAATAAATTGATATTTTGCCCCAAAACAGCTGGATTCGGTGATAATGTCATTTTTATTTTTTTATCTAATGTAACAGATTCAACATTGGAATATTCATAACTAGCATCTTTATCGATAATATTTAAACGATAATATGAAGTACCTAATAAAGGTTTTGAATCTGTAAAATGATAATTGGAAATGTCAGCTGAATTTCCTTTAGCAGGTATTGAACCGATGGCTTCAAAACGATCTCCATTAGAACTCCTTTCAATTACAAATTCCTTAGAATTTTCTTCAGAAGCTGTTTGCCATGACAATAAGACCTTATCCTTTTCAGCAACTCTTGCAGTAAAAGAATTCAGTTCAACAGGCAAAGCAAAAGTTGTTTTTAAAACATATAATCCTGTAAAATCATCTGAAACTAATATATGTCCTGAAGGTAGAAAAGGGTAAACACCCCAGGCGCCTCTGTCAGTTCCATGATAACTAGTGTTAGTAGGTATCATATCATAATAAGCAGCTATACTTGGTGTTGCAGGATTTGAAATATCCCACACTTGTACACCATCTTCATAATAGGAAACAAAACAATAATTTCCTCGAATTAAAGGATTGTGAGCGATATTATCAGTATGAGTTGGGGCTAATAAAGGGAATTTCATACTAGAAACAGCAGTAATATTTCCATTATTTACATCAGAAACATCTACTAAGTATAATGGATAATTAGAAGTTTCCGTTGCATAAACCACATAATTTCCATCATCGGTCATCCAAGAACTATGATTATATCCATTAGTATTTACATCCGCCAAATAAGATGGCATTGTCGGTATAGTAAAATCAATTGCAAACATACCACCATTAGATCCACTTTCACTATTACAATAGGCAATATTATCTCTAACATACAAATCATGAACATAACCACCCATACCTGTAGCTAAACTAACATTTGCTAATAAAGTAGGGTTACCAGGATTAGCTAAACTATAAACAATGATTCCATTACTTTGAGTGTTGGAACCGGCAACATATAATCTTGCATTCGCTTCATCTATGAAAATATTATGAGCTCTACCAAAATGTGTTTCTAAAAAACCAGCATTCGTTACATTACCAGCAGGTAGGGCAGACATATCAAAAATCCACAATCCCTCATCATTTGAAGTTTCATTATTGTCATGGACTACATATACATAATTACCATATGATTTAACATCTCTCCATATCGATCTACCTGTACCAGAAAACGTATTTTTTAAAGTAGGTGTAGAAGGCGTTGTTAAATCAATAAAATGTACTTCTTCAGGAGAACAGATTATAGCATATTCATTACCAGAACCATCTACATAGCCCCAGACTTCATTATAACAAACGACACCTCCATAGACACAGGCTGATGTACTACCATTCCAAGTACCTATCAAATTCATGTTTAGAGATTGAGCATTTAGGCTTGAAGAAAAGATAAGGCTTATAAAAAGAATTAAATGTAGAATAAGTTTCATTATAAATATTTAAAAAGTTAGTTTGGTTCTGTTTGGAAATGCGAACAAATATAGTTAAATAATATGGTTTTATATTTTTAGAATATTTAAAGAAATGCTAAGATTCAGACAGTTTACTTTTTCTTTTTTTTCTTCTTTTTTGATTTAGAATTAGTATCTCCTTCAAATATTTCTTGGTAGTTTTTTTCTTTTATTTCAGTAAAATGAGAATTCGCTTTAATCATTCTATTAAAAACTAAAGCATCTGCATCTTTTAGTTTTTTTCCTAGATCCGATTTGAAAAATTCTGATAATTGATTGAGTTCTTCTTGACTAAATTTTTGAACATATATATTAGATATATCTGAGATAAAATCCCCGCTTGATTCATTAAAGATAGCCATGGATTTATTGATAAGGAGATGTGCTTTAGAATTTATTTCTTCTATTGGCATATCTTGCGGTTCTTTAAAAGTAAAATTTGATAGAATAAGACTATTATAATAATCAGGTTGAGCAACATCTAATATTACTGTTTTATATTTTTGCTGAATAGAATCTGGTAAGTTGGGATCAAGGGTAATTTCAATGTCATTTTGTGCGAATACCTGCGTTGCATTTAAAAAAATAAAAAAGATTAAATATCTCATATTGGAAAATTAAATTATAAGATTTAATAAAATAAAAGGTCTAATGGGATCACTGATCAATGAACCTATAAACATGGTT
>JAHDFV010000250.1:1903-2802 GCA_020627985.1 Saprospiraceae bacterium | reverse complement strand
AAGAATCTCCTTTTGGAGATTCTTTTTTTCTAAAAACTAATTTATTTACATTCAGTATATTTTACGGCAGCATCAACATGATCTTCTACTTCATTTCTAAATTGTCCCATTAAATACATTTCACTTAACTCTGGACAGTCAGAATATAACTCAGCCATTTTTTTCTTAAATTTTAAAACGTATCCTACATCTCCAGTATTTACTGCTTTTTGCGAATTTCTTTTTTTAATAATTACAAATTCATCGTGATCATCTTCATCTCTCGGATTTGCATAATAATATAATCGATGAACAATTAATTTGATTTTATCCGATGAATATAATGACTCATAGATCATCTTTTTTCTAGAAGTTAAAAGCCCTGCTCCTAGACCAACTGGAGGATCACAAACATAATCTTTTCCATTAAATCCGAAACCATCAATGGATTCTGGGTTTAAATCACTTACAACTTGTCTTCCATTTTTTTCATAGAAAAATTTAGTCCCATTTCTTGATGCCGCTCCAAATATAGGTGAACTAATATTTCCACTGGGCACCTCAAATGTACCTTCATATCTTGTACCATCTAATGCAATGATATATCCATCTGCCATTGCACCCGAATTTACACTACCTCCTGTACCTTCAGCATATCCTCCTGTAAAACCAGAATCTGGTGCTACGGCTCCACTTAAATCTGGACTATATCTTCGAGAAGACACTCCATTTAATTTAAATGTTTCTTCTAATTTTTTTATGTCTTTTAATAATCCTTCTGCTCGATTCTTTTTAAAGTCAGCTTTAAGTGCTTGTTCACAATAATCTTTAGATACATCTAACATATCTAACCAATAAGACGTCCGTGCTAAATTAATTGAAGCCGCATGATAAATTTTTCTTTCTTTTTTGTCCTTAAG
>JAHDFV010000250.1:0-1893 GCA_020627985.1 Saprospiraceae bacterium | reverse complement strand
AGGTCATATTTTTTTTGCATTGATTTCCAAAATTCAAATGCAGGTTTTACTTTTTCTTTTACTCCCTCAATAGGATCAGTTGCTTTTAATCCTTCAAAAGATTTAGCTACTAATTCTATTTGTTTTGCAAAACCAGATTCTTCTTCATGTTTATTGATTTTAAGCAGTTTGAATTTTTTTTCTCTATGGTTATAATCATATTTATGTAAAGTATTTCTATTTAAATTTTCTAAAGCACCACTTACAGAAGATTTTAATTGTGAAACCGTAAATGCTCTACCGTTTTTCTTCCAAGCACTATTTAGAGCAGAACTCGATTTATGTCTTTTTTTATATGTTAATTTTTTTTCATTCAATAAAATCTTTTCTTCCAATACATTACCATTAAAATCTTTAATTGCATAAGACAAAGGCAATACCACATCTTGTTCTATGTAATATTCTTTCCACTTAGTAACTTTACCATCTTTATCTTTTTTGACTTTATCTTCTGATTTTGTTTGTGTACTTAAAATCTCAATTCTTCCTAAAGAAACTTCAATATTAAAGTGACCACCCTTATTTACATTTTGTATTCCTTTAAAATTAAAGTAAGAATTAAGGAAAGTATTAGGAGATAATCCCAAATAAGAAAAATCAGATCTTGTACCATATAAACTTTTACTATAAGTAGTAAAATCTTTAGGAAGAGGATTAGTAGGTAGCTTAATATAAGCCACTTTAACAGGATCATCCCCAATTTTTTGTGCTTGTAGGCCTAGAGTGAAAATAAAAACGAGTGTTAGTAATAAAATACCTTTTTTCATGTTTGTAGTTATTTATTATAAGATTAATTTAAAAAAATGTCTCTAGGATTAACCCATTATTAAGTAAATGGTTTATAAATTCATTTTAAAGTTTTAATGATAGTCAATAAAAGAGATTTATTCCCTTCAAAAGTATGTATATTCTCCATCAACGGACTATTCAAAGTAAGAACGTTATCAAAGCATATAGTGCTGATATATAATTGTTGAATTGCAGGTTTATTTCCTTTAGGCATATCAAAATACCAAAAAAGATGAGGTTTGTTGTTCAAAAAGATTACTTCTTCTTTAACTTTTCCAATAGCTAATTTTTGATCCACAGAATAATATTCCGATTGGAATTTAGCATATCCTTTTAAATATTGGATTTGGATGTCATTGTTCAAATTCTTATAATCGATATTATCTTCTATTCCAATAGAACTATACTGTACGTATTTATTTCCTACGATTATTCCATCATTATAAGTGCTAACATTTGGATGAATCACTTTAAATGAAAAGAGTTCTTTATTTCTTTTAAAGTTTATTTCGATTCCTCCTAAAACATTAACTGTTTTAGCAACAAATGCGTTTTTACCTACATAATTAAATTCTTTTACTGTTTGAGTTATTGAAATGGGGCTTTGTTTTTTTTCTGTTTGACAAGAAATAAAAAACAGAAATATTCCGAAAAAAATAAGTTTAAATTTCATGTTGCAAAAGTAATGAAATTAAAACACCTCACCGTTAAAACGATGAGGTGCAGAAAATTACTTAGTTTTGATATAGTTTTACATCATGCCTGGCATTCCGCCACCCATTGGAGGCATTCCACCACCAGCAGGAGCATCATCTTTCTTATCATTGATTACACATTCTGTCGTCAGAACCATTGAAGCAATGGAAGCCGCATTTTCTAAAGCAACACGGGTTACTTTAGTTGGATCTATAACACCAGCTTTTTTCAAATCTTCATAAGCATCTGTTCTTGCGTTGTAACCATAAGCTGCTTTCTTTTTAGAAACATTCATCATTACAACAGAACCTTCAACTCCTGCATTTTCAGCAATGGTTCTTAAAGGAGCTTCTAATGCTTTTTTAACAA
>JAHDFV010000249.1 GCA_020627985.1 Saprospiraceae bacterium | reverse complement strand
CTGGCATACGTTCATTAATTTCCGCAATCTGACCATTTAAATCATCCAATAATTCCATATAATAAACACCTCCCGCTAAATAAGATAATGGAATAGATGCCTCATGATTGAAGAACGAAATTTTTCCTTCTTTAACAATTTGTCCATTTATATTATAAAAGATATAATTAGAAACTCCTTCATAATTCGTTCGAATAAATAAAGTATGATTTGTTGGATTTGGGAATATATTTAATGCCTCATATAAATCAAAACCTGTACAATTTTCATCAATTCCATTATCTGGAATTTCTTCAGCGAATGGAAAAATTGAACTATTATTATCATCACAATCTGAGAAATCTGTTACATAGCCTTGAGGTGGAGTAGCCATGCAAGTATCTAACCGTATATTGAAATTTCCAAAACCATCTCCGTCTTCATCTCGATAATAATATTGAATTCCGATCCCTTCATTAAGTAAACCATTACAATTATTATCAATGCCATCACAAATCTCAGCTATAGATGGATTTATATTAGGATCATTATCATTACAATCAGTGTAAGTACTGACATATCCAGTAGGAGGATTAATTAAACAGATATAAATATTAGAATCCAAGTTTCCGAAACCATCTGCATCTGCATCTAAATAATAATTATAATACGTTAAACCTTCATCAATCAATCCATTGCAATTATTGTCGATACCATCACATAGTTCAGGGGCATCTGGATAAACAAGATTGTTCGTATCATCACAATCCATAAAAGAAAAAATCCCATCATTATCTGAATCTGTATAGAATAATGATCGAGCAGTTTCAAATGCTTTTTGTCCAATATCATATCCAATTTCTCGACCTACTAAATCATCAGCTGGGGGATGTATTCCTCCCCAAATTCTGGATAAACTCGTTTGATCTGAAGCATCTTTATAAGTAGCCCATTGTAATACAATATCCATGCTTGGTCCATCTTCAAATACTAAAAATTCATTTTGTTCAGCATTAAATTCTCCAATACCACCTGGAAAAAATTCATCACCCGTAATTAAAGTCATAATTTCAGCGGCAGCTCTTGAAAACGTAGAATGTCCAGAAATATATCCAGCAAATGGTGGTGTAACAAATGAGGGTCTTTGATATGGAAACCAATCATCTGCTAATATCCAACCAACTCCTGCAACATCGTTCTCAGGATCAGTTATAGATGAAGGCCCATTCCAAGCAAACAATTTAATTTTATTTACATTTTCATTCAGGGTTCCAGCAAGCGGATCTCCAATTTCTATTAATTCAATATAATTAGGAATAAGTGGAATCCCAGCAGGGTGATAGTTAGGTAAATTTGTATCAGAACTTTGTCCTTTATGAGCCATATATCGAAGAGAAGAAATAGGTCTTGGATAATCATACCATCCTTTAATACCCCAAGCCGTAATAGCACTATCGTGCATTGCTCCTCCTAATGTAAAATACGATTTAATATCCCATTCCAAATCATTTAAAATTTCACTTTCACCATTAAATCTTTTTTCAAATAAAGGATGATCACTTACGTAATTAAGAATCGTAAACCAATGTCCTGGAGGAGTTTCAGAATCAGGACCATCTGCCCAGAACTCAGCGAGAACTCTGGCATAATCTCCTCTAGGTACCATTTGAGGGGTATAAGCGAGTCCTGTTACTGGATTAACGGAATGTCCAATACTGGGATCACCTCCATCTAATAAATTATAAAATGAAGGATAATCATCAATATTGGTTGGATAGTCTTGAATATTGCCAATCGATCCAGGTGAAATATCCCACATTACACCATCATTTGGATCCAAATGTGAAGACCAAACAGATACTAAACTATATCCCCATTTATAATTATCAGAATTTTCAATTCCTAAAGTATCTAAATATGGAGGAACCCCAGGATCATGATATACCCAATAATCAAAACCATTCCTTTGATAAATCGTTCTATCTTCATTCCCCAAAGCAAAAGGAGTGACTCGACCCCATTCTGGACTCAAAAAATCAGGTGTGGCATCTGGTAGAAAATTACCAGATTGATCAATAAAAGTATCCAAAGTCAATGGTTGCCAACGATTAGGATCTTCCATATTTGGATTACCTGAAAAATCAGTGACTAAAGGTGAATTAACTGATACATAAGATTGATTTTCATAATCATTAATTTCATTCGAAAAATCCAAAAAACCAAAATTAATAACTTGCTCTCCGATATAATTCCCTAATGCTGCGGCAGAACCTGTACTATAATCAGTTGATGTAAAGTTGATATCATAACCCAAATCATCCATCAAGTTATCAAAAGAAGCTAAAGAAAAAGGACTGCCTGGTGTGTTGGAAAAACGATGAGATAAAATTCGATATGCAGCATAACTTATGGCTTCTTCTCTAGCATCTTCTTCGTTTGTTGTGGTTGTAAAACCATCAAATGGAGAAGTATATGTACCAACGGTTTTACCCAATAGATAGGTTTGCGCTTCTTCATCAAAAACGGCCCAAGCATCATACATTGCAAATGAAGTGTGCCATAAATTTCGAGCATGAACAGTAGGACGAGCTAAATCATTACGGATCGCTCCTAGCATCACTTCATTCCATTCTCTAGCTACTGAATTTTGAGCGCATAAATTCAAAGATGAAAATATAAGAACAAAAGAAATCCAAAGAATGCTTATCCGAAAATACATAAGTTAATGGTATTGAAACAAGTATAAAATAAAGATTACCCAAGATACAAATTTGAATTAGTATCTTTTATAATACTTGAATTCTTGACGGGTATATTCTCAAAAACTTACATGGCTTTTATTATTTTTGTTTCTACTAAATAAAAATGAGAATTAAAATTAAAAATGCTAGAGAAATTAATACATCAAAATTTATCTATTTCAGAAAAACAAGTACGTGCTACTGTAAATTTATTAGAAGGTGGAGCAACGATCCCTTTTATTTCTAGATATAGAAAAGAAGCGACTGGAAGTTTAGATGAAACAGAGGTTGGAGCTATACAAGGAGAATTAAAAAGACTCAATGAATTAGTACAACGTAGAGAAACAATTTTAAAATCTTTAGAAGAACAAGGTATAACAGATGAAAAATTAATTCGTGAAATTAATCAATGTTGGGATACGACTGCTTTAGAAGACTTGTATTTACCCCATAAACCAAAACGAAAAACAAGAGCAACTAAAGCCAAAGAAAGAGGGCTTGAGCCTTTAGCTAAAATCTTAATGTTGCAACAAGAAAATAATGTTTTTCAATGTGCTAAAAAATATATTAATGCAGATGTAGAAAATGAAGAAGCGGCCCTACAAGGAGCAAGAGATATTGTAGCAGAATGGATCAGTGAAAATTCCATTGCGAGAGATGCTGTTCGTCAATTTTATAAAAGAAGTGCAACCATTTCTGCTAAAGTAAATGAAAGTAAAAAAGCAGAAGGGGCAAAATATAGAGATTATTTCGATTTGACTGAATCTTTAAAAAAATGTCCGAGCCATCGATTATTAGCGATGAGAAGAGCAGAACAAGAAGGAATTATTCGTTTGTCCATTTTTATTGATGATGAAAGGGCCATCGATAAATTGGATCGTATTTTTGTAAAGAATAATTCAGAAGCAGGAGATCAAGTATATGAAGCGATTAAAGATGCTTATAAACGATTAATTTCTCCTTCGATAGAAACGGAATTTAGAAGATTATCAAAAGAAGCAGCAGATAAAGAAGCCATCGCTGTTTTTTCTGAAAATCTAAAACAACTTCTTTTGGCTGCGCCCTTAGGACAAAAAGCAACGATTGCCATTGATCCAGGTTTTAGAACAGGATGCAAAGTAGTTTGCTTAGATGAAAGAGGAAATCTATTAGAAAACTCAACTATTTTTCCACATCCACCTCAATCGAGTATTGGTAATGCTTCTGATACCATTTATAATTTAGTCCGAAAATACAATGTTCAAGCCATTGCGATCGGAAATGGAACAGCGGGTAGAGAAACTGAGCGATTCGTAAAATTAACGCTTGGAAAAAAATCGAATGTTGATGTCTTTATGGTGAATGAAGCTGGTGCTTCAATTTATTCTGCTTCATCTGTTGCTCGTAAAGAATTTCCTGATTTAGATCTAACGGTAAGAGGCGCAATTTCTATAGGAAGACGATTAATGGATCCTTTGGCAGAGTTAGTTAAAATTGATCCCAAATCAATTGGAGTAGGGCAGTATCAGCACGATGTTGATCAATTAATGTTAAAAGATACATTAGATCAAGTGGTCAGTTCGGCTGTAAATCAAGTAGGGGTTAATTTAAATACTGCTAGTCATCATTTATTGAGATATGTTTCTGGCATTGGTCCAAAATTAGCTGAAAACATTACAGCATTCAGAAAAGAAAATGGAGGATTCCATTCTAGGAAAGAATTAAAAAAAGTAAAAGGGTTAGGTGCGAAAGCCTTCGAACAATCGGCTGGTTTTTTAAGAATATCCAATGGAGAAAATCCTTTAGATAATTCGGCAGTGCATCCCGAAAGTTATTCCATAGTGAAGAAAATGGCTAAAGATTTAAAGCAGCCCATAGAATCTATTATTGATAATAAAGGAATAAGAAATGAAATTAAAATAACGAATTACGTTACTGATAAAGTAGGAATACCTACTTTAAAAGATATTTTGAGTGAATTAGAAAAACCAGGTTTAGATCCAAGGGGAAATGCAGAAGTTTTTTCTTTTGCTGAAGGAATAAATGATATTCATGATTTAAAAACGGATATGATTGTTCCTGGTGTCATTACAAATTTGACCAAATTCGGAGCCTTTGTAGATATCGGAATCAAAGAGAATGGTTTAGTACATATTTCTCAAATTGTAAATCGATTTATTAAAGATCCAGCAGAAGTTTTAAAATTGGATCAAAAAGTACAAGTAAAAATTGTTGAAGTAGATAAAGAAAGAAAAAGAATTCAGCTAACAATGAAGGATATTTAATTCAATTCGTGGTCTAAGATATCTGGATGATCTTTTTTGGAAATATATTTCATATCTTTTCGATTTGAATAAGAAATGGTTAGAATAACTATAATATAAATTAACCAAAAAAGGATAACTTCAGATAATGAAATTCTTTTTCCTGATTGCAGTACAATACATGACCAAATCGTCATCAATAAAGAACTTAAAATAATTACGTAAGAAGATTTAGGTTTTATTTTTATACTTAATGATGCAACGATAATGGCAAATAGTTGAAGGGGAATCGTTGAGCTGAAATAAAAATCTTTATACCAATCAATAAAATAGTGTTCATAATATCTGGGTATAAATGTATTTTCGATATCGGGTGCATTCCAAAAAATATATTTATAATCAATGGCATAAATAATGCTATAGATTAAAAATAAAAAGTATAAAATACATAATGTGTTATACCAATTTTTCATAATTGCCTTAAAGAACCATTTGGAAATCGATTTTATAAATGTAATTTAATTTATGTTGTCAAAAATACTCTATTATTTAATATTAAAACCAATTTCTTTTCTACCCTTGCAATTATTATATTTAATTTCAAATGTAGGATATGTAATATTGTTTTATATTATAGGGTATAGAAAAAAAGTTGTATTTAAAAATTTAAAAAATTCTTTTCCTGAAAAAAATGAAAAAGAACGTATACAAATAGCTAAACAATTTTATCAACATTTCTGTGATTTAGTGGTGGAAAGTGTTCGTTTGTTTAGCATGAGTGAGAAAGAAGCCGTAGAAAGATGTAGATGTAGAAATCCAGAAGTA
>JAHDFV010000248.1 GCA_020627985.1 Saprospiraceae bacterium | reverse complement strand
TTTGATTTCTAGTACTTTAATTTCTACTCTTTGATTTTTGATTCTTCCAGCTTTTGTACTATTGGGTGCTACTGGTTTATCTTTTCCGTATCCTTTGAAGCTAACTTGAGATCTAGGAATGCCTTTACTATAAAAATATTCTGCAACGGTTTGTGCTCTTCCTGTTGAAAGCCAATCGCAATATTTTTTGGCGGGTAAGCCATTGGTATGACCACCTATTTCTATGGCTACATTTTTATTCGTACTTAGAAAAGTATATACTTCTCGTAAAGCAGGTAAAGATTGTTCTTTAAAATTGAGCGAATCCGCTGAGAAATATAATTGTTCCATTGTAATGGTTTGTCCTTTTTCTATATTCGCGATTTCTAGATCTGGAATAATTTTAGGCCCAGTGATGATGACTTTCATATCCGCTTTACATCCTTTTTCATCGGTAACTGTTACATGATATTCTCCGTCAGTTAATCGTTTTCTTTCATCTCCTTTGGTTTTATTTTCCCAAACATACTTGTATCCTTTATTCCCTCCTTTTGCGCCCACTTTTATTGAGCCATTCTTCATTCCTATTTTAGACACATTTTGTTTTTCAATTACTCCTATAGATAAAGGTTTAGGCCCTTGAATCGATGTTGATAATATTTTTGAAGCTCCTTTATGATCTGAAACCGTTACAGAATATGTTCCAGCAGATAAATTCTTTACTACAGCCCCTTGACAACCATCACAACTCCAATTAAAATAATAAGGCGATTTACCTCCTGTAACTCTTACACCTAATGCGCCATCATTGTCATTGGCACAGTCTAAATCTTTAGCACTATAACAAATGGCAGAAAACTCAATTTCTTCTGGTTGAGCTTCTTTAAAATATAATCGGAAACGGAACAATCCATTCTTTTTTGTTCCGACCCACATATTGTTTTTATGATCGCTAGTTACAGATAAAGATTGATCACTTACAAAACCAAAATCTTTGTCATATACTGCTAAAGTATCAGCAATGATATCATAACGTGTAAAGATATTTGAAGCCATGTATAATCGGCCTTCATTATCAAATGCCATGTCTTTTACTACACCATCTGTTAATCGATTGTCCAAACGAATTCTTGCCCATCTATTTTGAGGTTCTACTTTCCAAAGTTGTTGATTTCCTAGAAACCATATGTCTTCTTTGAAAACAGAAACCGCTGTAATATTATCTGACTTCTCATAGGTTTTCCAAACTTCACCTTCAATTCTACATACTCCTTTTTGCGTTCCTGCCCAAAGTACTCCATATTGATCTGCTTGAATAAAGTTTACATTATTAGATGGAAGTTTGGAATTTGAATTGGTATGATGCGCTATTTTTTTCTTCTTTGATAGATCATAAACATACAAACCTTTGTTGGCAGTACTGACCCATAAAATAGAATCAATTGCAGTTAATGAGGTAATTTCTATTTCTTCTTCTTTGGTACCTACTGCCCATTTATGTTTTAGATCCCCACTTTGAATCATTCCATTTTTCAAGGCAGCCCAAGCTTTTCCTTTATAATCTATAACAATAGAATTGACACCATTTTCTTTTTGAATGGTTTTTACTCCTTCAAAATATCCAAAGGTAAATAAACCATCATCTGTTCCAACCCACAGTCTGTTATTAGGATCCTGTTGTATATCATTCACAGGAACTGTTTCTAAAAAATGTTGCGATCGCTCCACTTGCACCATGTGTTGGGAAAAGATCATTTGAAGAAAAAATAGAAGGAAGAATGTGGTAAGTAAAAAAGACTTTGATTGATTCATTTTATCTGTTTTGAATACAACGTATTATTCAGGATGCAAATTACTACAATCTAGAATGAGAGGTTATTATTTTTTTGTTAAAAGCTTCATTCTAAAATAAAGATTTTGTCCTTATGTTTTTCATTTAGTAATGTCAGGTGGTCAAACACCTGACATGGGGATGATCTAACACCTGATATGGGAAGTTAAAACACTTCAAAGATCAGCACTATTCAATACTAAATGGGTTCTCCACATTACCATTTAATGGCTTCTTGAACACGTATTTGCCCAAAGCCAAATTTTTTATTCCAAGCTTCATTATTAGGATGCGTATTTTTATTTCTAAGCGCTGTTTTTCTAGCCGCGGCTCTAGTATCTTCCCAACATCCTCCTCTTGCTTCCCATATTTTAAGCAATTTAGCTGCTACCCTTGCATTACTGTAGCTAGAAACAGCTTTATTGTCATCTTTGTGATCTCTTTCCCAAAATTCTAAAACATTACCAAAAGCCGTTCCTATTTTATCATCTGGTTCATATCCTCTGGTAAGTACAATTTCTCCTAAATTATTATTGTAAAAGGTCATTTCTTTGTCTTGATTACTCCCTACAGGCATAACAAAACATACCTCTGGATGTTTTTGAGCCAATGATAATTGTCGCTCAAAGCCTGTTGTACTTTTTAATACTAGATCGAATGGGTCTATTGCTTCAAAATTATATCCTAAATGCAATGTAATTCTTGAAGCGGCTTCTGGATACATTCCTAAAAATACATTTTTCACATCAGCTGCATGACTTTCATTGGTATCCCATAACAAGATTTTTCCTTTCCGATTTTGTACAAATGGTTCATCGCATATTTCAGATGAATTACTCGGTGGTTCGGGTTTGGGTGGTTCGGGTTTGGGTGTAGCCTCGCCATTAGAAATTTCTTTCATATTTTGAATGAAATTCTTCACCCATTCCATGATCATTCGGATAAAATTAATTCGATTCATTCTTTGAGTTTCTTAACAAACTTAAATCTAATCTTTATTTATTGTCAGGTGATCAAATACTTGACGAGGCGAAATATGTTCGTTTTACATCTAAAGAGAAAATAATTGACGAGGCGAAATATTAGAATTTTGAATTCTAATATGAATTTATGACTTTAATCCTGCCACATACCATTTCCCATTTTTTTGAGCTACATAATGTTGGTCAATCCCCCAAGTATTATTTATGGTATGGTGAGAAATTTCTGAAATGATGTATAAATCATCCTCTAATTTTTCTCTACGAAAAGCACGAGTCATGTTATCAAAATTAGGGAATCCATTTTCTATCATATGTTTTTTAAAAGAAAGCATTAATGCTTCTGCTGTTCTATTCAAAATGGCTTCATCCTTAGGAATATTTCTGCTTTCCAACATCATACGTGCTTCGGTATGAAAATCTTTATATTGAATGGCTTTGTCAATATTTTTTTCTTCGTATGCTTCTTCTAATGCAACTATTGCTCCTTCTGGTGTTGCTTGGTTGGGTTCAAAATAATCGATGCCATAATCTATGTACATTCCTGTTTGTTGATCGAATGCTTTTTGCTCATTTTCGGGCATTGCATCTCTTATCGCTCTCATGGTATATCCACCAATTAGTCTATTCCCATGTTCCAGAATCATCCAATCAGAAATCATGTCATTAGCTACACCAATTTTTTGACCTAATTCAACATTATTTAAATTATTGGGTACATTATTTAATTCACCAAAAAGATTTCCATCTTCATCAAAAGAAGGATTAATTAACCACATATGTTCTACATAATCGCCATCAATTAATTTCGCTTTAATAGAAAAATAATTTTGATGTTCTTTAGGATTTAAAATACTTTCTTTAAAATAGCCTAAAGTCCAATTTGCTTTTTCTATTGCCCAATTCATGGTATCATCTTCTCCTGGAACATCTACAACCATGTTGCTTTTTTCAGATTTCGGATATGGTTTTTCTGCTTTTTTCTTACCAAATAACTTATCAAATAAACCCATTATCATTATTTTTAACTCAGAAAATTGTTTTCAATATACAGATAAACACAACAACTACTCCAAAACATTCTCATGTTTCCCAAGTGTAATATCTTCTACCCAATCATTAAGTGCTATACCATTTACAGAAGTGTTTTCATAAGTATCACCTCCTAGATAAGTATGTCCAGTGCCTTCAGTAAAATAGACGCTCCAATTTGGCAAATCATCTGTAATTGATTTTATTTCCATCAGTCCATCTCTGAATTCTCCTGCTGTCACAAAACCTGGTACAGCATTACAATCTGATTTTGGATAACCATAGAAATAACGAATAACAGAATCGCTATAATTACTCATTAGTCCAAAATTTGCATTTGGATATTTCTTACTTGTATACTCATAAATTGCTTGTGGAACATAGGGATAAGAACCGTCGACATAGGCCTCAGTATCTGTAGGTAAAGGTGTTTTCCATGTATTATTAATAATATCGTCAAAACACTCCGTAAACAAAGAAGTGTCCAGAAATATTGGACCAGAATCCACTAAAGCGGTTAATTGTATATTAGGAAAAACTTCTGCTACTTGTAAAAAACTCAGGTAAACACCAAAGCCCCCCGCACTAATTCCAGTTACGAGAATTTCATCAAAATCATTTCTAATGGCATAGTCTTTCAAGTCATTCACAATAGCAGTTAAATTTGCATAGCCCATCATTTTTTGTTCAGATGGACCACCGTCGGGGAGATTAGCATTTTGATTATTTCCCATATGAACATCTCCAGTCACATAAGGCACATAAACAAAATTCCAATCCTTAAATCGGTTATTTGAATTCTCACGACTCATAATTCTCTTGTTCAATCCTTCTACCGTCGCTATCTCTGCACTTACATCGGATCCATTGGGATTTGTAGCGCAGGTTATACCATTGAAACAAGCACCGCCACCTTCCAAATAAATAAGTAGTTTTTTGGATTGCGTATTCATACTTGCACCATAGCCCATTGTTTCTCCTGCCCTACTAATCATATTAGCATTATCTATCCAGGTCCATGTTTTCTGTTGTTCAATTGTCAACATTTCTATGGTTGAAATACGCTCTTCATCTTTACAAGTAGAGAAAAAGAAAAGGATAAATAATAATCCTATAATTGTACGGAATGAATACTTCATAACTGCGAGTATTAATATTTTTTCTTTTGCTTACAGCAAATTACAAAACTCTAATTTGAGAAATAGAAAATATTACTTTTATTTTTTGTGTCCCTAATTTTTTCTTAAAAACGTAAAGTCTGAATTAAAGTATTATTTCATCTTGATATTATATAATATTCCCATAATATAAAAAGCATACATCCCTACTTAGAGATGTATGCTTTTTATATTATTCAAAATTTCAGCAATTATTTTTAAAATAATATTTGCTAAATGATTATTAAAAATTACTTCTTCACTTTTATAGAACAACCGATTGCTTTTGTTGATCCAGGCTTAACGGCTTCTCCTTTACCTAAGGCTGTAAAGGCGTTATCTATATAATTCACTTTAACCGCTTTTGCATCTTCATGGTTATCATCAATTGCTCCATGATATGCCACTTTAAATCCTTCATTTGTTTTATTTAAAATATAGACTTCAGGTGTTCTTGTGGCACCAAATTTTGGATAAATGGATTGCTTTGCATCAATGACATAAGGAAAATCAAATTCTTTTTCTTCAGCCCTCTTCTTCATATTATCTAAACTATCTCCTGGCTTAACGGATAAATCATTTGGCATGATAGCTATTACAGGATAACCTGCAGCTTTCGCTCTTTTAGATATTTCGACTAATCTATCTTCATACATGACTGCGTAAGGACAAGTATTACAAGTGAATACAATTGTTGCACCTTTTACGTTGCCTAAAGAAGCTAAGGAAATCATTTTATTATCAATATTCTCAAGTGAAAAATCCTCTACGATATCACCTACCTTATATCCTTTCTTATCTTTTCTACCTTTTT
>JAHDFV010000247.1 GCA_020627985.1 Saprospiraceae bacterium | reverse complement strand
AAATAATGAACCGATTATTGGGAAACGATCATTAGGCAAAATTATTCTTATTTATTTTTTAAGTGTACTACTAGCCTATGTACTTACATTAATGAGTGTTCATCAAAGTGCGATTTATCAATTGTTTTTTATGGATCCAGAAATTATGAATTCTAATTCTGAATACAGTAAATTCATAAAAGAATTTATGATAAAATATGGTGATCGCCATCGCTCCTTTGGGCACGGGATGATTCATGGGGCTGAAGCAGCGCTTTTGTTTGGATTAGCTTTCTTGGGAATTACAACCTTGTTACAAAACAAACCATTAAAACACATTTGGATTCACTTAGGGTTTTGGGTGCTTTGTTGTAGTTTAATGGCTGGTTTGATTTGTGCCTTCTTTTAAATTATTAACCTAATTGAATATTAAAATCATTCGCATTTATTTCTTTTATATTATAAACTTCATGTGCTGTTTGTAATAATAACTTCGCTAAATTAAATCTGGATTTTTCTGAGTCAACGGGATATGAAATTTCATAATTCGTTTCAGGATTTATTAGATTCCAATTTAATTCTTTTAATTTATCAATTTTAGCTTCTGTTAATTGATGTTCTTCTGCTAAATAATAATTACTTACAGATTCGCAATGCATTTGATAAGATCCTTTATCACAATACATTTGCATATAAAAATCTTGACCTAGATTAATGATCACAAAATTAGGTTTGCCGCCCTTATAAATCATTAATTCTATTAAACCGATTAAATGTTCTGTGCTTTTACAATTTAATTCTTTCATAGGAGCATATTTTATAATCCTATATTAATTAATTCGGCTTTTAAAATCTACTTATTTCTACCGATAATAAATTATTTTCTATGAATATTATTTTTAAAATAAAAAAGCCGCTTGAATATTTCAAGCGGCTTTTTAGAAGACAAAAAAAGATTAAACATCTTTTATATCATCAGCAATATCATCCTTAGCTTTTTTAGTGCCATCCACTATGTCATCCATTTTGTTTTCAGCACTATCAACAAGGTCATCCATTTTATCTTCAACCTTATTCATGACATCACCAGCTTTATCTGCTAGTTTACCGAAGAAGCTTTTGTCTTTGTTATCTTCTGTTTCTAAAGAAGATTCAACAGAGTCAACAGCCTTGTCCATTTTTTCTTCTACGGTGTTTTTAAGTTCATTAGCTTTGTCCGAAAGTTTTCCGAAAAAACTTTTGTCTTTATTATCTTCTGTTTCCAAAGAAGATTCAACGGAGTCAACAACATTATCCATTTTTTCTTCTACGGTGTTTTTAAGTTCATTAGCTTTGTCCGAAATTTTTCCGAAAAAACTTTTGTCCTTATTATCTTCCGTTTCCAAAGAAGATTCAACGGAGTCAACAGCTTTGTCTAGTGTTTCTTCTAAATTTTCAGCTAGATCTTTTGCGGTATCTTTTAATTTATCAAAGAAACCTTTACCATCTTTTCCCATTTCGATTTCATTATTTTGTAATAAATATTCATCTCAAAATGATGAATTTTTTATTGTTTAAGAATTCGAAGTTTCTTTTTGAGTCACTTCTTTTATTTCAAGAGTATATTTCGGGAGTATACTTTCAAATTACTTCACTATATTAACGATATTAAATTAAAATTTATACTTATTTCTACGAATATCAATTTAAAATCTATCAACTAATATATTCTAATTGAATTATGAACAGTAGATAACACAGAAAATCAGTATCAAAAAAGCCGCTTGAAATATTTCAAGCGGCTTTTTGATCATTTGATAAAGACAAAGAAATTAAACATCCTTAATATCATCAGCAATATCATCTTTTTCTTTTTTTCCCGTGTCAACGATATCATCTATTTTATCTTCAGCGCTATCAACAAGGTCATCCATTTTGTCTTCTATCTTATCCATGACATCTCCTGCTTTATCAACAAGTTTTCCAAAAAATCCTTTTTCTTTATTATCATCTGTTTCTAACGAATCTTCAACAGAGTCAACAACGGAGTCCATTTTTTCTTCTACGGAATCTTTTATTTCACTTGCTTTATCGGCAAGCTTACCTAAAAACCCTTTTTCTTTATTGCCATCCGTTTCTAAAGATTCTTCAACAGAATCAACAACGGAGTCTAATTTTTCTTCTAGATTACCTGCTAAACCTATTGCAGAATCTTTTAATTTATTCAATAAACCTCCACTATCTTTTTCTGTATCCATTTCTACATTTTCTTCTAAATTTGAAGAAAGTTTTATTGATTCAGTTTCGGGAGAATTCTTTTGTGTTACGTCTTTTACTTTATCTTCTACAGCATCTTTTACATCTTCTGCTTTCGCTTTTAAGTTTTCAACGACTTCTTCTCCTTTCTTGGTGAATGGTTCCATTTTTTCAGATACTTCTTCAGAAACCACAATTGCCGTTGCTTTTACGGTTTCGATCGTATCTTCTAATTTATCTTCAACGATATCTTTTACTTCAGAAACGGTATCCATTACTTTATCCATAATGGTTTTAGGTTGTTTCTTTTTGCTTTCGTTGATTTTTTCAGCAGCAGCTTCTAATTTTTCTTTTGCATCTCCATCTACATTTTCTTGAGTAGATTTTACTTCCTCTTTGATCTTAGCTTTTACTTCTGCTTCTTTTTCTTTTCTAATTTTGTCAAGGCGTTCGCGTTCTTTTAATTTTTCCATCTTTGTATCCAACTCAGACTTAGTTTTGTACATGTCTTTGAGTTTGTCTTCTTTAGAAGAAAGACGTTGTTGGATCATTTTGATTTTCGCTTGACGAATTTGAGCTTCTAATTGACCATCCGTATTTTGAATTCTACGATTTTCGAATTCTAAATCTTTAATATCTCGATCTCTTGAAAATTCAGTTCTTTTGATCGCTTTCATTAAGCCTTCATAACGATTATTCATTCTAGCTAAAGCAGAGTTCTCGTTAGTGGCATTTGCACCATATCGTTTTGCTTTTGCCGATTTAAAACCACCATCTATTCTAGACCATATTTTATCTCTAAAATCTTTGGTTAGTTTCGTATTTCTGAATTTCGCTTGTAATGATTTTAATTCATCAAAAACGCCAGATAATTTTAATCCCTCTTCAATTCTATTCTCAATCTCATCTAGTTTACCGCTAAACCAATCAAAATTTTCTTTGGCTACTTCCCGATATTCATCATCTAATTTTTTACGCAAACCTTTCATGGTATTGAAAAGTTCATCGGATCCTTTTCTTAAATCAGATGCATATCGATGCATTAATATTTGATCATTGATTTGTTTTTGAACTTTAGCCCAAAATCCTTTAAGGTTTTCCCAAAGTGGTTTATCAAAACTATCTAGTTTATCAATCTTATCTTTTAGGTCGGCAAGTTCAGCTTTATATTGTGCATGCATTTTGGCACTTAATACCATTACATGCCATTCTAGCTTTTTCTTTTCTATTAGATCTGTTCGTTCTACCTTGATATCTTCAGGTAACAAATCTTCAGCTACAGTGAGATCACGAATAATTTCAGTGTGATTTTCTGGAATTTCAACTTCTTTTCCTTCTCTCCAATCTTTTCTCATCTGATCATAAAAGTTATCTGTGATCACTTCATCAGGAAAAGTAAGGATTTTTACTTTGTTCTCATTGGCTAGTAATTCTAGAGCAACTAGAATTTTCTCGTTTGAGGCATTTTCGCCTACTAATACTAATTTGGACTTCATGTCAATTTCAATTAATGTATTGTCAATATATACAGTATGTGTTATCCCTAGTAACGATTCTATTTTTATAGAAGGTTACTAATATATATCTGCGATTCAATATGAATCATATTAAAGATATCCTTTATCTGTCAAAAACTGTGCTATTTGTACTGCATTCGTAGCAGCGCCCTTTCTTAAGTTGTCTGAAACGATCCATAAATTCAATGAATTAGGGGCAGAATGATCTCTTCTTATTCTACCAACAAAAACCTCATCTTTATTTTTTGCGTTCCTTGGCATAGGATATTTATTGTTAGAAATGTCATCTTCTACAATAATACCAGGTGCTTTTCTGAGAATATTTTTAATATCCTCAACTTCAAAATCTTTCTTAAACGTAATATTTACACTTTCTGAATGTCCTCCTTGTACGGGGACTCTCACTGCTGTTGCTGTAATCTTTATACTATCGTCACCGATTATTTTTTGAGTCTCATGGACTAATTTCATTTCTTCTTTCGTATATCCATTTTCTAAAAAGATATCACAATGTGGTATGCAATTATCTAAAATAGGATAATGATATGCCATTTCATAATTCTCTGTTGCTCCTGCTTTTTCTGCTTCATATTGAGCAACTGCTTTTACCCCTGTTCCTGTAATAGATTGATACGTAGAAATCACTAAACGATCAATACCGTAGTTATCATGTAAGGGACCTAATGCAGCAACCATTTGAATAGTGGAACAATTGGGATTTGCAATAATTTTATCTTCCGCTGTTAAAACAGAAGCATTAATTTCAGGAACCACTAATTTTTTATCAGGATCCATACGCCATGCAGATGAATTATCTACAACCGTTGTACCTACCGCAGCGAATTTAGGTGCCCATTCTTTGGATACACCTCCTCCTGCTGAAAAAATAGCTAAATCGGGTGCAGCTTTTACTGCATCCTCCATACTGATAATGGTAAATTCTTTTCCTTTGAATGTTAAGGTCTTTCCGACTGATCTTGAAGAGGCAACGGGTAAAAATTCAGTAACGGGGAAATTTCTTTCTTCTAAAACATCTCTCATTACATTTCCAACTAATCCTGTTGCACCAACTAATGCTACCTTCATTCTATTTATACTATTTTAATGTTTATTAATTTGTTGCACAAAGGTATGGGAAAAGCTACAAAGTGTAAAGGGGGTAAATGTTATTCCTTGCCGAATTATTTTTTATTGAGTTGGAGTAAATGAGCAATAGACTTCGTCCCAATATATTCATTGGGCTTTAAATAAACATTATGGAAAGTGTAAGTTTGCATTTTTTCATTTAATCCCGTTGGATAAATATCTACAACGATTTTTAAAGAAGAATTATGTAGCAACACATTTAATGGAGGTAATTCTTTTGGATCTCCAAAAATAGTCGCAGTAAATGAGTTGTCATATTTTCCTACAATTGGACTGAATTTTTCTTCTTCTTCAATGAGTCTATTATTTTGATCATAAATTTTATATTTAACTCTTGTGATCATTGGATCATTAATAATATCATTGTTATAAATGGACAATTGAAAATCTTGTTTTTTAGCATTCGCTAGTGAAACTTTCAACATAAATTTAGAATTCAGAGCCACATTGTTTTTTAAAGTTGGTTTATTAAATGTAACACTATTAAAAACGAGCGTTTCTTGTATCATCCATTTATGTGCATCGTAAGAAATGAAACCATAGCCGTTTTCAGCCCAATCTGAGCCCCATGAATTTTTAAAAATAAAACCATTCTTATTATAACCAACAATAGTAACCATATGCCCTCCATAATTGGTATCATTCTTCTTTTCATAATAATAGGCATTGACTTTTCTTGAGATAATATCATCCATAAGTCTTTCGCCATATATTTCTTTCGCTGCAGTATAATTATATTTTTTCCCATTTAATTCTACTACAAGAATTTGATCGGGAGTAAAAGGGTTTTCCGAAGTACAATTCCCATTAATCCAAGTTGATAAATGTAAATCTGAATATAGCACAGCAACCGCTTTATAGCCTCTTTGTAGTAAATTCTTTATCAATTTTGGATCAGAAGATTGTTGAGCATTATAATAATTGAATTGTAAGCGATTTGA